>NZ_VXKO01000012.1:0-50321 GCF_008711475.1 Francisella sp. SYW-2
CTAGACATGATTGTAAATGCTATTCAAAAAATTGGATTTTATAGCAATGATTTCTCCTTGTGTCTCAAAATATTCAATAAAACTACTAAGGAACTTAAAATATGAAAAAATTATCGTGTACAGAGAATTTAAATTTTAAGGTTTTTATTATAAGTTGAATCTAACTTGATTTATTTATTTTTTGAAGTTAAGTTAAACTTGTTGTTTATAAATTTATAAAAGATAGTTTTTAAAGTATTTATTTATCTTTCAGGCATCGATGAATAATCAAAAGCCCCACCGAAAGAATCACTTAATTTTTGTGCATATTCATCATTTTCTAGGCTGAAATTTTTTACTGCAATTGCTCCCAATGAATATCTATCATATAACTCATCTTCAGATAAAATGGCATTGTTGTTAATTATTTGCTCTTGTATATCTAATAATTGATTATATATGGAATTGTAAAGTGTTATTTTCGAGTTTTTTTCTAAAATAGCTTCTGTTTCTTTAATTGCTAAGTTAACTATTGTTTGGTAATATTTTTTTGTTCTATTTTTATTTAATCGAATGTACATAATACTTCCTTAAAATTGTGATTTTGGTATATAAATTTGAGTTCCACCACCTTCGGTAGGAATAGGAGTATCTTTTAAGCTCCATGTATCTTCTATTTTTGCCGCCTTACTTTTTAACCCAGACACATCCTTAGATAAATATATTTTTTCTTTTTTTACACTTCTAATTTCACTAGTATGTTCCCAGTTAGTATCTCTTACACTATATTTTTCTGAAATCCCTAGATCATTTGGAGTAGCATTAATATCAGTAGTGTAATAATCTCCTTTCAAAGCTTTACCTTCAGTATTTGTTTTTGTGTATTGTACTAATTGTGTCCCTTTTGGTAATTCAACAACTTCTACTGGTTTAGTAAAATCTATTCCAGATATATGAGAACGTATATCGTCAATCGACATATTAGGGTTATGTTTTTGATAAAAAGCAATTGCTTCTTTTCGCTTAATACTTTTTAAACTTTCTGCCTCAGCCACATTCTTAGCGATAGGCGGTTTTTTACTTTCTACTACAACTTTAACCCCTTTATCAAAGTTTTTAGCTACTGGTATAGTCTTTCTAGAAATCTCAGAAATATTTTTAGCTATACCAACCATTAGATTTGATACTTCTGTAAGTAACCCAGAAGCTCTTGTTGCAGCTAATGCCATAGCTGCTCCCTCTGTTAGCATAGCAGCCACAACTAATGTTGCAGCACCACCAATTATTCTTGAACCCATTTCTAAACCATAGATTGGATATTTATCGAATAATTGAAGTTGCCTTATTCCATTTGCTAATATGATTCCCCATGTCTTTTCATCTCGCATAATCCAAGACATTGTATTGACTACTTCTTCAGCACTCTTTGATATATCATTAGCAGTATCAACAGGGTGCAAAGCTAAATCTTTTGCTCCCTCTAACATACCAGCTACAGATTTATAAAATCCTTCTGATATACCAACTGTACCTATAGCTAAAAGTAAGAATGGTTTCTCATACCAACTAGAATCATCATAAGCTGATTGGTGAGATTCAGCTTCTATTTTTGATTGTTCATATAAGCTATTTAGTAAGTTAGATAGGTTTTCTCTTTTTGCTTTTAACTCATCTTCAAGTATATCAATATCACTAGGGACTAAACACACTTGACTATGATTACCAAGGATTGATTCATCGATAATATTAGCAATATTATTATTGAAGGCTAAAGAGTTTTCAGTACCTCTATCATGTTTTAGATACATTCCTTCAGGTTCTCTATCTAGGAAATCTTTATATTCTATAGATACAGGTTTTTCTTGTTTTTCAGCTAGTTCTTCTTTAGTTAGCTTGTAGGTTGTAAAGGTGTTTGTTTGAGTTGGTGTTACAGCTTTTAAGGTTTCTTGTTTAACGGTTTGAATATCTTCAACTATAGTCTTGGGCTTGATAGATTTATGCTGATTAGCAGCAAAGTTTGTATTGTCATCATAGCCATAGAAATGTTGATATTCTCCAGTAACTGTATCACTTCTATTAGAAGTACTAGCAAAGAGCTGATCTAAAGATAATTCATTCTTAGAACCATGATTACTTTGAGCTACCCAAGCTATACCATCATTATGTTGAGATTTGATAAATATATCATTAGTACTTTTAGCATCAGATGAATATCCAAAACCAGAGCCTTGTCCCCACTCTTTGACATGTCTATTATGATGTTCTGCCATAGACTGATCTGAAGTCTGCCCATGTGAAAGAGCTCCATAAATAATCGGTTTGTTAGGATTACCATCTATAAACATCAATAGTAGCTCACTTTCTCGATATAACTGTACACTATGACTAGAGTTAGTATCTCC
Source organism: Francisella sp. SYW-2 (assembly GCF_008711475.1). Taxonomy (NCBI): domain Bacteria; kingdom Pseudomonadati; phylum Pseudomonadota; class Gammaproteobacteria; order Thiotrichales; family Francisellaceae; genus Francisella; species Francisella sp. SYW-2. The sequence goes on from NZ_VXKO01000012.1 coordinate 2,382, forward strand.
ATAATCTGATACACGGGGTACATAATAACGAATATCTTTTTCATTATTAGGGCAAACTTCGTAATCTAGAGGTAATTTAACTCTAACATTACCAATATCATCAGGATCAACTACATCATGATTTGTACTAGACTCGGCAAGATATGGAAATACTCCCACTAAACTACTAATCTGCGGTTGTTCGGGAGTTTCTTGATGATAGTCTATATGAATATCTTGAGATATTAGTGTAGTTATAACATTGTAGTTCTTTTTAGGAGTAGCTCCAATAACTTTATCGGTTGATGTACTAGCTGATAACTTTACTAAACTTGAAGTAACAATATGTTCTCTAGATTTAAGTTTGTTATTGCCAGATATATCTAGTTTAGCCCCAGCCAATAAAAATACCTTACTAATATTACAAATAAGCTGTTCAGCATCTAAGCTATTTAATACATTCTTTTGTGTATTTAAGCATTCATCTAATTGTGATTGAGTAAGAGTATTGAATCTAGATTTAAAGTCTTGAGTTATAGGGAATTTAGAATCCAGAGTCGCTTTACTAATCAAAAAACTTTCAGGAGTATATGGATTATGATGAATAAAGTTAATATTTTTTATGAATTTCTTGGGACGAAGAGTAGGTCGTTGTTTTTCTTTATTATGATAATTACAAAAGTCTTTAATATCACTATTTGCCACATACCCAGATTTTGCTGGGATAATATTGTAAGCTAGAACCGTATCATCTTTACCTTTGATATTAGCATCGAGTTTGAGATTGTAACTATAAAGTTCATCTATACTACTAGATTTGTCACTTTGGATAAATTTAGTTATATCTTCATTAGTATTGTACATAACAAAATTAAAACCATCTTGACTAGCAACAAAGTTATAATTAACACCGTGTTCTAGCAGAATCCTAGTTAAGAAATTCCAATGTGTTTCATTATATTGTACATAAATAGGATGGGTAGGGTATTTATTAGTATTATTAGAGTCAAATAATATATTATCTGATATTTTTCTATTAAGTCTATCTTTAAACCCATCATAAAACTTTAACCAAATATCATTGAGATTATGATAATAAAAAGCTCCTTTATGGTCTAGTTTTCTAAACTTAGCATATCTATCAGTTAGTTTAAGTTCTAAGATTTGAATATCGGTATTAGGTTGATAATTAATATCATAAGATTGTAATTCTAATTCAAATTTAGGATTACCGAAATCGCCATTTATGCTTAGAGTAAAATCTGCATAGTTATCTAACTTTGCAAGTAAATCATCACTAACTGGAACACCACAGCTAAGGCTAACTTCAAAGAGTTCATTAATAGCTGATTTGATGGTTAGTTCATTAACTTGTAAATCTAAAGTTGTAGACTCATTGAATAACTCTATCGTTAGTGGGGTAGACATTATTGGTTACTAGTATAAATAAATCTAATAATTTTAGTATAGCAAGTAAGCAAATTGAGCCAAAGTATTTTTTTAGAGTATTGGGTTTATTAATATTTAAATCTTATGAAAAAAGATTATTTAATGATTTGTTTGTTTTAGCTATAGTATCTCTAGTTTGGGTTATATTATTAGATGTTTGTTGAGTCTTAGATATACTATTATTTGTATGCTTATCAAGTTCTTGTGTCACATATTGCTTCGCATCAGAATCATAACTATTAGGTAAATTTTTTGCTTTATCTATATTTGCTTGAGTTTGATTTGATACCTCAGCTGTCTTTTGGGCTGAGTTGGATACTGTATTAAAGCTATCACTTACACTTTCAAAAGAAGCAAATAATATTGATGGCGTCATTGCTGTTAATGTAAGTAAGCTTTTAATTGTAACTTTTTTCATAATCTATCACTCCTTATTTTATATTTACCAAAGTTTGCCTATTCCCAATAGTCAACTTGAGATTTTGGTACGCAAATGATACTAAGTTTAGTATCTCCTGAACTATTAATTGTATTATTGTGTATTGGTACAGTTGCATTTTGTGTATATGTAACAGCAACCTTATCATCTTCTATAGACCATTTATTAGAAGATTTCTGACGTATTGCAGTGGCTGAATAAGTATCGCAACCACCAACAGCGATACATCTTAAAGTCTCTCTTTCTCTATTATAAGGTATATTAGATATAAGTGCTGATGGTACTACCGTTGGAGCTGGACAAGTCCATTCTATTGAGGTATCTTTTGAATCTAGAGTAATTTCAGAATTGGGAAATTTTATGCTAAATTTTCCGAAAGAAGGTTCTTCCATCTCCTGATAAGTGATTGTGTTTGAAATAATGTTATCGTAACCATCTTTATAAACAACACATGAGGAAAATATTGTTATAATAAATATGTATAGGATAAGTAATTTTAATTTTTTAATCTGTTTGAACATTATTTTTTTAATAAAAATTTCTAGATTCAATAATCTGCTTTATAGTATCTTATCGATATTAATAATGTCAATTATAATATGTATATGTAGAGAACTTTAAGTATTTAGAACCATATAGAGAGTTAATCTAAGTATGGTACTCGCAACTGGATTCGAACCAGTGACCCCTACCATGTCAAGGTAGTACTCTAACCAACTGAGCTATGCGAGTATTTAGAATAGATATTATAATTTTATATCTTATAAAATCAATAGATTTTCGCTTATTAATTGTTATTTATTGGAATTAATATATTATTTAACACATATTTTATAATTTATAATTTCTTATGCAAAATTTTACATTTTTCGCTAGCTGTGCAAAGGGTATCGAGCTTTTATTAAAAGATGAGCTAGATACGTTAGGCATACCATCATCTGAAAAACTTGCTGGGGTTGAGTTTGAGGGATCTTTTGAAGATGCCTACAAAGTTTGTATTTACTCTCATCTAGCAAGCCAAGTTATGCTGAAAATAGCTACTCAAAAAGCTACAGATCAGCAAGCTTTATATGATTTTATATCATCAATAAATTGGTTAGATTACTTTGATGTTAACACAGCTTTTAAAATCATAATCTCAGGTAAGCATTATGATTTCAATAATACTATGTTTGTTTCGCAAAAGACAAAAGATGCTATAGTCGATCAGTTTCGTAGAGAAACTAATGAACGACCAAATATTGATACTGATAATCCCGATAATATAATAAAATTACATTTACATAAGCAGTATGTGAATGTGTTTTTATGCTTAAATATAGAGAGCCTACATAAGCGTAGTTATAGACAGTTTCAGGGTCAAGCACCTCTAAAAGAATCTTTAGCAGCAGCTATACTTATCAAAGCAGGGTGGTTAGATGAGCTTAAAAAAGAACAGCCTATATTGATTGATCCAATGTGCGGCTCTGGGACTATTCTTATTGAAGCTGCTCTTATGGCAAAAAATATAGCTCCTGTGTTGTTAAATAAAGAATTTAAACTATTCAATTCAAAGCTTCATGATCAAGACTTATGGAATAACTTATTAGAAATCGCAAAAAAAGCTCAAAAGCCAACAAATGCAATTATTCAAGGCTATGATATTGATAATAATGTTTTAGATAAGGCTGATAGAAACATTTATCAAGCAGGTGTTGAAGATGTTGTTAATATCAAACGACAAGATATCCGTGATCTTGAAAATGAGTTTGAAAGTGAAGGTTTGATAGTTACAAATCCTCCTTATGGTGAGCGTTTATATGGTGATCAACTTGATGAACTTTTAGACATATTTAATGGTTTCGGTGATAGATTATCTCAAGATTTTTATGGTTGGAAAGTTGCTATTTTGACAAGTTTTGATGAATCAATTAAAGAAATGCAGCTACGTACTACCAAGAAGAATAAATTCTATAATGGTGCTATTGAAACAGTATTGTATCAGTTTGATATAAATGAGCATGCAAGATTTAAACATGAAAGCCAGCTTGAGAAAAATATTCGTTTAGCTGAAGCAAGTGCACTAAAGTCATATGAGCATATAGATTTTTCTAACAAGTTAAAGAAGAATCTTAAAAACTTAAAACCATGGTTAAAGCAGTCGGGAGTAGAGTGTTATCGTTTATATGATGCTGATATTCCAACTTTTGCTGTAGCTGTAGATATATATGGTGAGCATGTGTTTTTACAAGAATATCGTGCCGATGCTACTATAGATCAGAATATTGCTAAACAAAGATTTTATCAAGCTATATATCAGATACATAAAACTCTTGATATTCAATATGAAAATATACATACAAGAGTCCGTCAGCGTCAAAAAGGCAAAGAACAGTATCAAAAAAATAATGACAAAAATAACTTTCATGTTATTAATGAATTTGATGTTAAATTTTATGTGAATTTTGATGATTATTTAGATACTGGTGTTTTCTTAGACCATCGTAAAATTAGACAACTTGTAGCAAAAACTTCAAAAAATAAGACTTTATTGAATTTATTTAGTTATACATGTACAGCTAGTGTTCATGCTGCTTTAAAGGGAGCAAAAACTACAAGTGTAGATATGTCTAATACTTATCTTGAGTGGGGTAAGAATAATTTTGAATTAAATAATTTAGATATTAAAAAGCATAATTTTATTCAGGCAGATTGTATTAGCTGGTTAAAATCAAACAGCGAGAAGTTTGATGTGATATTTTTAGATCCGCCAACATTTTCAAACTCTAAACGTATGGATGATATTCTTGATATTCAAAGAGATCATGAGTTACTTATAAATTTAGCTATGGACTCTCTCAAAAAAGATGGAGCCTTATATTTCTCTAATAATTATCGTCGCTTCAAAATGTCATCAGAGATAATTGCTAAATTTGACTGTGAAAATATTGATAAAAAATGTTTATCAAGAGACTTTTTATCTAACAAAAATATCCATAATTGTTGGGAAATTAAATACAAGAAATAAAAATTATAAACTTAATGCATAATAGTCTTTGAGTATGCACAAATAATAATAGTTCCAATAAGTATAAACAGTGTTCCTAAGATAAATGGTAAATCCAACTTTTGCCTGAAAAATAGATATCCTATAATTCCTATTAGAATAATTCCAAATGCTGACCATACAGAATACGCAAAAGCAATATTCATATATTTTAATGTTAATGATAAAAAGTAAAATGAAAGTCCATAAAATATCAAAACAAATAGTGAAGGAACAATCCTTGTAAAACCACTGCATAATGGTAATGAAACTGTACCAAGGACTTCAGTGATTATAGCTATAACTAGATATACGTATGGCATAGAAGATGTATAATTTAGGTATTATATTCTTAATAATATTGCAGAATTGGCTTAATTAAAATATCTTTTATTCAACCACAAAGCCACATTTACTAACCCAATCAAAACTGGCACCTCAACTAGAGGACCAATTACACCGACAAAAGCTTCAGTAGAGTTTATGCCAAATACTGAGATTGCAACTGCTATAGCTAACTCAAAATTATTTGAAGCTGCTGTAAAACTCAAAGATACGGCTTGCTCATAAGTTGCTTTAGCTTTATATGACATAAAAAATGATATGCTAAACATTATCAAAAAATATATCAAAAGCGGAATAGCAACCTTGATTACTTGAAATGGTAGGTTAATTATTTCATTTCCTTTTGTAGTAAACATCAGCACTATAGTAAATAGTAGAGCGATCAATGTCAGAGGTGATATCGCTGGCGTGAATTTATCTATATACCATTGTTCACCTTTTTTAGAGATTAAGATAGCTCTAGTTAATATTCCAGCTACAAAAGGTATTCCTAGATATATTCCGACACTTTTTGCTATATCTAACATTGATATATTTATATTGATGTTCGTATCAAATCCCAGTAGTTTTGGAATAACTGTAATAAATATATATGCGTAAGCAGCATAAAATATTATTTGAAAAATAGAATTAAATGCAACTAATCCAGCACAATATTCTCTAGATCCTTTAGCCAGATCATTCCACACAATTACCATGGCAATACATCTTGCTAACCCTATTAAAATTAGTCCTATCATAAAGCTAGGTTGATCATGGAAAAAAACAACTGCTAAAATAAACATCAGGATAGGACCAATCAGCCAGTTTTGAATTAAAGATAAAAGCAAAATTTTAGTATCTTTAAATATTTTAGGCATTGTTGAGTATTTAACTTTTGCTAGTGGTGGATACATCATCACAATTAGACCCAGTCCAATCAACCAATTACCTGATCCAATATCAAATTTTGATATAAAATTTTTAGCTTCTGGTAGAGTATATCCAATGGTGATACCCACAATCATAGCTAAAAAAATCCATAAGGTTAGAAACCTATCGAGAAACTTTAATTTCATTTATTACTCCTTAAATTTTACAAATTTCAGAAATTTCTAGTTTGGATATTATTTGTTGAACTTCTTCGTCTTTATCTATTTGTTTGAAAAGCGCATTTAAAATATTTAACTGATATTCTGGAATATTTTTATCTAGTTTATAAAATACCCATTTGCCTTGTTTAAAAGACTCTAGCAACCCAGCAGTTACAAGATTTTTTAGCTGTATTGATAACGCTCCTTGAGTTAATGAGATAAGTTTTTGGATATCACATACGCAAAGAGTATTTTTGTTTAATACATATAAAATGATTAATCTATTTTTATCAGAAATTACTTTTAAAAAACTTGTGATGGATGACATATTGAAATAAATATATATTTAAATTTATAAATATAATAACTGTTTTAGTTATGATTTTCAATTTGTTTCTAATACTTATCTGAATAACTTAATATTTAGCCAATATAGACTAGATGTGTTAAAATCTAGCTAGTTTAGAGTAATATTTAATTTTAATGAGTCGATTCAGTCAAAATTTGATGTATGTTGGTATATTGGTTATAGTTTTTATATCTTGTATATATTTTTTTGTTTCTAAAAACACCCCTGAACCAAAAGGTATCTATTTATCAAAATATAGTGCAAAGCTACCTGCAACAGACCCAAGCCAAGTCAAGATTTTCAATTTACGCTATCAGACAGATACACAAGATAGTATAGGTGAAATAAGAGTAGTAATAGGTGTAGATAAAGAGAGAGATTTCCAAAAACTATGTAATGAAAATATAAGAGAAGCTGCAAAATTAGCTGCTCAAAATGGAGCGCATGAGATAAGATATGTTTGTCTGTTCCCAGAGGGGCAAATTACTGAATTAAGTAGTGTTCAGCTGAGAGCATACGCTTTTAGAGATTAGATATGACAAAAATGTATCAAAATATCTTATACACTTTTATTAGTGTAATTTTATTATTTATTTGTATAAAAGCTTTTGGTGGTGATTTCCAAAATGAGCCAAAAGGTATATTTTTGCCTGGTCATAACTTTGTTGAGTTACAAAAAATAGATCAGAGTGAAGTGATTACTACGAAGTTAGCACGTGAAGATAATTTGAATAATAGTGTTGGTGTTATAAATGTCGTAGGACATATTAAGTCACCAGTTCAAACAAAAGAAATGCTTTGCGCTGAAGATTTAAAAGTTGCTGTGGCGATTGCTGCTGACAATGGTATATTTAAATTAAAATATATATGCTCATCAATCGACAAGCATAATAATGTTCAGCTAAGAGCCTTCGGATTTAGAGGATAAGTGTGAAAAAGTTAAATATAGTTTTTGCTGGAACTCCTGATATTTCAGCACAAGTTTTAAAAGATCTATACCAATCACAGCATAATATTCAAGCGGTGCTTACTCAGCCTGATAGAGCAAAAGGGCGTGGTAAGAAAATACAGTTCTCGCCTGTTAAAGAAGTCGCTATAGCCAACAACACACCAGTGCTTCAACCATTGTCTTTTAAGAAAGATCCTCAAGTACTTGAGCAAATTAGAGAACTAAAACCAGATGTCATAGTTGTGATAGCCTACGGAATTATAGTGCCTCAGGAGTTTTTGGATATTCCTAAATATGGTTGTTTAAATATTCATGTTTCATTACTTCCTAAATGGCGTGGTGCAGCACCTATCCAGAGAGCAATTCAAGCAGGAGACTCTAAAACTGGGATCTGTATAATGCAAATGGATGCTGGACTTGATACTGGAGATATATTGAATACTCTAGAGATTGATATACAAGATACAGATACATCACAATCACTACATGATAAATTTGCTAAACTATCAATAAAACCATTATTAGAAACTCTAGAAAATATTGATACGATTAAGTCGCAACCTCAGCAAGGTGAGCCTACTTATGCACATAAGATTACTAAGCAAGAAGGTCTTATAGATTTCACAAAATCTGCCAAAGAAATTAGTTGTCATATTAGAGCATTTACCCCATGGCCATCAGCATTTTTTATGCTAGAAGGTGAGCAAGTCAAAGTAGGTGATTTTGAGATACTTGAAAAATCGGCAGATGATGAAGTTACAGCAATTATAGATATAACTAAAAATGGTTTTGATATCGCTACAAATGACAGGATAATTAGATTTAAGCAATTACAATTTCCCAACAAGAAAATGTTAAATATTGCAGATATTTTAAATGGTAAAGATTTAGATAAATATATTGGGTATAAAATAGGATAAATAATGAAAGTAGGATTTATAATAGATAACTTAAACTCTTTTAATATTTCAAAAGATAGCACGTATATGATGCTACAAGCAGCTCAAGATAAAGGCTGGGAAATTTATACTTTTTATTTAAATGATTTATCTATAATCAATGGTAAGCCAAAAGGCGATGCGCTTAAGATAAAAATCCATAAAGCAAAAGAGTCTTGGTATGAAGTATTATCTCAACACCATGATTTATCACTATTAGATCTTGATTGTATTTTTATGCGCAAAGATCCACCATTTAATATGGAGTATATATATGTGACATATATGCTTGATTTGGCAAAAAAACATGGGGTGTTAATCGTAAATAATCCACAAGCACTTAGAGATTTTAATGAGAAAGTAGCTATTTCAAATTATCCTAAATTTGCACCAAACACTCTGATAACTAGAAGCTATAAACAGATTAATCAATTTTACGCAGAGCATAGAGATATTATTGTTAAACCTCTTGATGGAATGGGTGGTAGCTCTATCTTTAGGATCAAAGATGGCGACAAAAACAAAAACGTCATACTTGAAACGTTAACTCATCATGAAACCAGATATATAATGGTACAAGATTATCAAGAAGCAATAAAAGATGGTGATAAGAGAATTTTGATAGTCAATGGAGAACCTATTAAATATCTCTTGGCTAGAGTTCCTAGTGATAGTGATAATCGCGGTAACTTAGCAGTTGGAGCTAGAGCTGAAGTAAGAGAACTTCAGGAACAAGACTATAAAATAGCTAAAAAAGTTGCTAAAAAGCTGAAAAAAGAAGGGGTAATGTTTGCTGGTTTAGATGTGATAGGAGATAAACTAACAGAAGTTAATATTACTAGCCCAACAGGCATTCAAGAAATTTATAAAGCTACAAAAGTTAATGCTGCAAGCCTATTAATGCAAGCAGTCGAGAAAAAAATAAATAAAATGAGGCAGGAACAAGAACATGGAGAATAAAATTAACTCTCAAAGTTTATTCCAAGAAGCGCAGCAATATATTCCTGGCGGAGTCAACTCTCCAGTTAGAGCATTTAAAAGTGTTGGACAAGAATTCCCAAGATTCATAAAATCAGCGAAAGGTGCTTATTTATATGATGTTGATTGGAACAAATATATAGATTATATCGGATCGTGGGGGCCAATGATTTTAGGTCATGGTGATGATGATGTCCTTGAAGCTATACAATGTCAGCTAAAAAATGGTCTAAGTTATGGTGCTCCTTGTAAACAAGAGATTGAGCTTGCTAAAAAAATAGTAGAGCTTATGCCAAATATTGAACAAGTTAGATTCGTAAATTCCGGTACTGAAGCGACAATGAGTGCTATTAGATTAGCAAGAGCATATACAGGTAGAAATAAAATTATAAAATTTGAAGGCTGCTATCATGGACATGCTGATGAGTTTCTTGTAGCTGCTGGATCTGGAGCACTATCATTAGGTCAGCCAAATTCACCAGGTGTACCAGAAGATGTAGTCAAAGATACTTTAGTTGCTAGCTTCAATGACATCGAATCTATACAAGCGCTCTTTGAAAAATACAAAGATGAAATTGCTTGTATCATAGTTGAGCCAATCGCGGGCAATATGAATATGATTTTCCCACAAGATGATTTCCTAGCTAAGCTTAGAGCAGTATGTGATGAAAATAATAGCTTACTTATCTTTGATGAAGTGATGACTGGTTTTAGAGTTGCTTTGGGTGGTGCTCAAAGTATTTATAATGTGAAGCCTGATTTAACAACATTAGGTAAAGTGATTGGTGGTGGTATGCCAGTAGGCGCTTTTGGAGGTCGTAAAGAAATTATGCAAAAAGTATCTCCCGCTGGACCAGTATATCAAGCAGGTACTTTATCAGGGAATCCAATTGCTATGGCAGCTGGTATCAAAACATTAGAAAAAGTTTCACAAGAGGGCTTCTTTGTCAGATTGGAAGCTAAAGCTAAACAGTTAGTTGATGGGTTGAATGAAGCTGCTGGAGCCTATGGCTTTAATTTCCATGCGAAATATTTAGGTGGAATGTTTGGACTATTTTTCTGTAATGAAAAGGTCGCTGTTAATACATTTACAGATTTAGGTAAAACTAATCTTAAAATGTTTAATAAATATTTTGGATATATGCTTGATAATGGAGTATATCTCGCTCCATCTGCTTATGAAGCGGGCTTTATATCAATTACTCATAGTGATGAAGATATCGAAAAAACTATTTGTCTCACTAAAAAGTTCTTCCAAGAAAATCAAAACTAATAAATCTCGATGAATAACAAATTTAAAGATATTTTGCTAATTTTAGCTACAATGATTGTAGCTTTTTGTATGTATGGCGTAGCTAATTTTTATGCTCCTGATGAAACTAGATATTCTGAAGTAGCAAGAGAGATGCTTGCAAATCATAACTTTATAGTTCCATATATTGATGGAATGATATTTTTTCATAAGCCTCCGCTAGTATATTGGATTACTTGTATATTTATGAGCATATTTGGCGAGAATACATGGGGAGCAAGACTTGTAAATCCTGTATTACTAGGTACATGTTTAATTTTTACATATATAGCAGTACGCAAAGTATTAGAGTGCCGTCAAACAGCATTATTATCAGTAGCAGTAAGTTTAAGTACAATTTTATTTCTATTTGTTGGTAGATATTTGAACATGGACTTAGCAATAGCTGTATTTTTAAATATGACTATGCTTAGTTATTGGGTAAGCCTTAAATATGATGATGACTACAAGAAAAGTACGTATTGGCTTATTTTAGCATTTATATTTGCTGGTTTAGCTGTTATGACTAAAGGACTAATGGGAATAGTTTTTCCTATGGCTATAGTAGGTTTATATTCTGTTATTATGGGACAGTATAAAAGGTTACTTGATATTAGGCTTTACCTAGGTTTGGTAATTGTAGCAGTTATTTCGTTACCATGGATATTTGCAGTTGAGCAGTATCATCCTAATTTTGCTTATTATTACATAGTAGTACAACAGATACTTAGATATTCTACAGATGAGCAAAATAGAGAAGTTTCTAAAATTATTTATTTGTTAGCAATTATGGGAGCTTTTTTTCCTTGGACTCTGTTTTTACCTAAAATTCTTAAGAGTTTCTTCTCAAAACAGGCTTTTAAAAATCGTAAGCAAAATTCAGATAAGTGGTTTTTATTTAGTTGGGCGACATTTATATTTATATTTTTTGGGATTTCTAAATCTTTCTTATTTGGTTATTTAGCACCATTAATATTACCATTATCAATACTTGTAGCTATGCACTTTAAGAGTATAGACTTACAAAAGTTTGATAAGTGGGATAGTATAAGCTTTAAATTTATTATCCTTATTTTTGCTTTGCTACCTATCGTTGCTGTGGCTCTTTTATGTCTTCCTCAGTATTGGATTTTTGGCTATAAATATTTCTTAATCTTATTAGCAATTGCAATAATAGCTACTGTAATCACGATCAAATTAATCAAAGAATTAAATACTTTTTCAGTAAATAAATTAGTTGCTTATATTTGTATTATGATGATGACTATTGCAAATTTAGGTTATGTACTAGGAGATTATTTTGATACAAGCTCTAAGTATAAGACAGCTCAAGAAATATCTAAAATATATCAGAAATATCCAAATGCTCAAGTTTTTGAGAGTGATCGATTTTATGACATTATCTTCTATACTAAACGTAATGTAATTATTATAAATGATGAGGGAGAATTAGATGATGTTAGACAGTTTCCTAAATCGAATGTAGATAAATATTTAATGAAATTTGATAAATTTATTAAATATTGGAACAACTCAAACCAGTTAAATATTCTTGTTGTAAAAAATAAGCCTAAAGAGCATAGTCCTCTAGCTTTTGTTGACTATAAAAAACAACTTAATCCAAGTAAGTTCTATGTAATCTCTAGTCAAGATAATGCTACGATAGTTGCTAGTGAAGATATAAAAATATAGTCTAAAGATTTAATCATTATTTTGATTTGAAGGCACGATATTGCATATATCAATAAATCTATAGTCATTTAATCGTGCTATAAAATCATTGCTTGCTTGATTTAGTATAAATTTGAGTTTACAGTTTGGTATTAATGGACAGGTTGCTTTATCCTTATCAAAACATTCTACAATGTTCATTGGTTCTAGTTCTTTGACAATAGTTGATAGTTTTATATTGTATGTAGCTTTAGAAATTGATACACCACCAAACCTACCTTTATATGATTCTATATAGTTGAGATTGGATAGTTTATTAATGATTTTAGTAGCATGATTAAGTTTAATATCTAATAACTCTACAAGATCCTTAGTTTTATATTTTTGTTTGGGATTTGATCCTAAAATTATTAATATTCTAAGAGAGTAATCAGTAAAAGAAGTTAAATTCATACAAAATATTTTAGAAAAGATGTTTCCAAAGTATAGGATAAATTTGCATAAATTATAATATGCATATATAATGCATATTATAATTTGAGTATATGGAAATATCTTATGTTAAGCCAAAAGAATATAGATACTATAAAAGCAACAATTCCTGTTTTAGAAGAAAATGGAGTTGCTTTAACAAAACATTTCTATGATAGAATGTTTAGGCATAATCCCGAAGTTAAAAAGTTTTTTAATACCTCAAGACAAAAAAACTCATCTCAACCAGAAGCTTTAGCTGTAGCAATTTTGGCTTATGCAAAAAATATTGAGAATCTTGATGTTTTAGGCAATGCAGTAGAGCTAATAGCTCAAAAACATGCATCATTACAAATCAAAGCGGAGCATTATCCAATAGTAGGGTCTAACTTAATCGAATCAATCAAAGAAGTCCTAGACTTAAATGATAATGATGACATAGTTATAGCTTGGACAGAAGCCTATAATTTATTAGCTGAAATTTTGATTAATCGTGAAAAGAGTATATACGAAGAGAATTTAGAGCAGTATGGTTGGAATAATTTTAAAGAGTTTGAGGTAATCAAAAAAGAAAATGAGAGTATAAATACATATTCTTTCTATTTTAAAAATGATCTTTTCAGAAGATATGATTTCAAACCAGGACAATATATTACTGTTAGAGTTCCATATAATGGAACTACAACTATGAGAAATTATAGTATTTCTTCAGCTACTGGTGAAGATTATATAAGAATAACTGTTAAAAGAGAGGGGCAAGGTTATGTATCTCAATACCTATCGCATGAGATAAAAGTTGGTGATAGAATAGAAATAGCGCCTCCTTGCGGCGAATTTTTCTTGGAAGTAAATAAAAATCTTGATAAACCGATAGTTTTAATTTCAGCAGGAATCGGTATTACACCTTTAATGAGTATGCTTTTATCGGAGCTAAAAACACAAAATCGAAGACAAGTACTTTTTGTTTGTGGTAAGAAAAACAAAAATGAACATCCCTTTGCTAAGCTGTTAGAAAAACTATCAAGTGAGAACCCAAGACTTAAAACTATTTTTTTCTATGAAGATAATTCTGGATCTGATGCAAAGCAAGGACTAGTGTGTATAGATACTGTCCAACAACACATTAGTGAAGGTAAAAATGATGCTCAATACTTCTTTTGTGGACCTAAAGAATTTATGCTTTCTATACATGAAAAGTTATTAAAAAATGGCGTTAGAGAAAAAAATATTCATTATGAATTCTTTGGTTCAAAAACAGTTTAAGATATTAAATCTGAACAGGTAATTTTCCTGTTGGGATATTATCGCTAAAAATATTTTCTAATGCTGCTTGAATATTAATTTTCAAAGAAGTCTTTGTATAATTTGTTTGATCCATAGAAGTCGCACCATAAATACAAACATAATTAATAATATTATCGATATAGTTAATATCATAAGGAGTAAGTGCTGCGATATTTATAGTTTGCTCTGGCTTTATAGAAGTTACATAACTATAAGCATTATTATATTCACGAAGATTTGCCGAAATTAGCAAAATTATATCAGCATTCTCAATACTATTTTTTATATCTTGATTATTAATATTTTCAATGTTTATGATAGTAGTTGAGTTGTTTTTTAACACTATTTTCTGCAACTCGCTATGAAAATCCGCTAAGCGTTGGTTATCACTATCTACAATCAAAATATTTTTTAGCATATTGATATTGCATGGAATAATACCTAAATTTTTAACTACGGTTGTACTTTGCTTAGCTATATCTAAAGATATCAGTTGATGTTTACTACAATTAACTATTTGATTAGCATATTTTAATTGCTCATCGTGTGAGAGTTTGAATATTAAACTTTTATCGAGTTTATGTTTTGCTTTGAAATCAGTAATATTCGTGTAGGCATTATCAACTGCATTAGCAAAATTAGGATTATGATTATATTCGTTTTCTAGTTCACAAAAAAGCTCTTCTAACTTATAAAGATCACTTTCTGACCATACTCGAACAGGCATTAGTAAAATATCAATACCAGCTAAGATAGCTAATTTTGAAGCTTCAATAGTTCCAAAGTGTTTAGCAATAGCATGCATATCCATAGCATCAGATACTACTAGACCATCAAATTTCATTTGTTGTTTTAGTAATTTAGTTATTATCTTATAAGAAAGAGTAGTTGGCACATAAATATTTTCACTTGTTGAAACTGATTGGTACTGGGTATCATCTAGGGCTGGTACACTAATATGAGCTGTCATTATCATACTACAATCTCTAGCAAGTTTACTAAAAGGTAGTAGTTCTGTTGTCTGTAATTCTTTCAAAGTTTTATCTAAGATTACATTACCTAAATGACTATCTGTTGCAGTATCACCATGACCAGGGAAGTGCTTAATGCAGTCTATGATTTTAGCATCATGATAACCATTTATAGCATTTTTGGCATAGTCAGTAACTACATTGGGATTATCTGAGTAAGACCTTACACCAATAATAGGATTATTTTTGTTAGAGTTGACATCTACAGCTGGAGCAAAATTAATATTGATACCTAAAGAATATAATTCATCACCAATTATTTTAGCCATAGTATAAGCATTACTAGGATTATCTGTCGCAGCTAGTGCCATATTACCGCAGCCACTAGTACCTTGTTGTAAGCGATTAACTCTACCACCTTCTTGATCTGTAGCGAAAAATATTGGTGTATTGGTATTAGCTTGAATATCTCTTAATAGAGAAATAACTTGCTCATTACCTTGAATATTCTCTCTAAAAAGGATAAAACCACCTAGATTATAATCTTTAAAGATTTTATTGACGATATCATTGGTTTTTGTAAAAGGTATACGTTGATTATTTGAATCTTCACCCCAATAGCGAAAATCCAGCATAATTAGTTGACCTAGTTTTTGTCTTATATTTGAGTTTGTAGGCATCTACAGTTTTAGAATAATAATTAATATGAGAATAAATATATCACAGAAGTATTAGCTTTGTTTACATTCCCCAACCATGACTTACCAAAATCTTCTGACCTGTTAGAGCATTAGTCTTAAATCCAGCTAAGAATATAGCTGTATCAGCAATATCTTGAACAGTTGTAAATTCACCATCAACAGTACCACCAAGCATAACATTTTTGACCACTTCTTCTTCACTGATGTTTAGCTCTTTTGCCTGTTCTGGTATTTGTTTTTCTACTAATGGAGTTAGCACAAACCCTGGGCCAATTAGGTTTGAAGATATATTATGCTCAGCACCTTCTTTAGCAAGAGCTCTGACAAAGCCAACTTGAGCATGCTTTGCTGCTACATACGCAGCTTTATTTTTTGATGCAAGAACTGAGTGAACAGAACCTACAACTATAATTCTACCACCAGTTTTTAGTTCAATCATATGTCTCATAGCTGCTTGAGTTACAAGTAATGTACCAGTCATATGAATATCAAATAATTTTTTCCAAGCTGATACACTAAAATCTACTATAGGTGATATTATTTGAATACCTGCGTTATTAATCACAGTATCAATACGACCAAATTTTTTAACAGTTTGATCTACACCTGATTTTACTTGGTCTTCATTTGTTACATCCATTTGTACAGCCATAGTTTCTACATCATATTTTGATGATAAATTTATAGCTACTTCTTGCGACTTTTCTAAATCCAAATCTGCAATTACAACTTTAGCTCCTTGTTTTGCAAATTCTGTCGCCATACCTAGTCCAAGACCTGATGCAGCTCCGGTAATTAAAGTCACTTTATTTTTAACTGACATTTAAAATCTCCTTGAAATATTTTATTTAAGGTAATCAAAAACTACTTCACCAAAACCTAATGTAACATCAGCGATAAAGTGAGAGCCTTTGACAATTTCTAAAACTGGTAAATGATGAAGAGCCGCTTGAACATGGTTAAATACTTGTAAATCTACAGGCCCAGTCCATGCACCTTTTACAGTTACATCTTTAACATGGTATTTAACAAGTTCACAAATACTTACATCTCTACCATTAACATGAGGTATGGTTTTAAGTAAGAAGTTAGGGGTTTCTTCTAGCGATTTTTTGATAGCATCTTTATCAAGCTCTTGATATTTATATCCCATTGTTCCAAAAGCTACATCAACACTATTATATTTTACTGTCCCTAATAATGTATCAGAATCTACTGTAAGGGTAGGGTGAGCATATTTTTTTGGAAAGCCCCATATTTCACGACCAGCTGCAATTGATGGTAAATTATCTAATAGCATGATGTGAGAATATAAGCCTTTCTTACCCTCAAATTCAACTTCGATAAGTTGTCCAGCTTCATTAAAACTACCAAAACCATTTGCATCATGCATTTTCATGAATTCAAATTTTACAAGACCAGTTGGCTTAAGAGGCTCTGGTACATATTTTTTTAGGATTTCTATATCAGCCATATAGTCGATTATGAAATATTCTCTATTAGTGAATTTATAAGCTATTCTATTTGCTGTAGGTGATACTAGTGGCATCGAAAAAACATTTTTTTTAACATCTTCTATTTTCATTTAGATCTCCAGAATTGTTTTTGTTCCAGTTAACATTATAAGCTTTAATATTTTTTTTAGTAATAGTAATAACTCAAAGATGTTTGATTAAAAGCATATTTACTATTTTTTTGAATTAAAAATACTCAATAAAAATATCTATTTAATAGTATAAAGTTGAATTATGTATTATATTTGTTAAAAGTAAGCTTTTGATTATCTTATGATTTTATTAAGTGGTAATTTAAGGCTACGGATTCATACTTAGAAATTTTTTGAGGCAAATTTTATGAAAAAAAACTATTTAATAGTATCTGTGGTGATGATTGGCTTTTTTGCTGTATCGTTTGTGACTAATATTTTAGGACCTATAATTCCAGATGCAACTAACGATCTGCATTTGACACTTTCGCAAGCTGGGGTATTACCTTTTGCATTTTTTATAGCTTACATTATTTCAATTCCGGCAGGTTATGCGCTAGAGAAATATGGATCTAAAAAGATGATCTTATTTGCCTTTTTATTGGGCTCTCTGGGTTCAATTTTATTCTGTCTAAAAGTTAGCTATCTTACTTATATTGTAAGTTTATTTACAGTTGGTACAGCTGCTGCGATACTACAAGTTGCTTTTTGGCCTTTATTAAGAGTTGCTGGTGGTGAGGAGAATTACTCATTTTTCTCTGTATTACAGCAAGTATTTTTTGGCGGAGCATCATTTGTTAGTCCATTTGTACTATCGTATCTAGTTATGAATCTTCCATATTCTGGAGATAGTAATTATTTTTTACTATTTTTTAATAAGCTAACAGGGACAAACTTTAGTTGGGTTGCTATTTATTGGTTCAATGCAATTGTAATGTTTTTGCTAGTAATATTTATTGCTTTAATTAAGTTTCCAAAAGTTCAGTTGAAGGAAGATGAGAAATTAGAGGGTTTTGCTACTGTATTACATCTTCTAAAAAATAAAGTCGTAATAATATATTTTTTAGCGATCTTTGCTTATGTTGGTCAAGAACAAGGAATTAGTGTCTGGATTTCTAAATTCTTGAGTGACTATCATGGCTTTAATACTGAAACTGTAGGCAATACTACTGTAGCATTATTCTGGATCATGCAATGTGTTGGCGGTATTTTAGGTATAGTTTTATTGAAGTTATATAATGTCAAAAATATTTTGAAAGTATTTCTAATCTTACAACTAATATCATTGTCTCTAGCATTGTTTGGAACGGCTACTATGGCTTTGATATTTTTCCCTGTTTGTGGTTTTTTGACATCGATAATGTATGGAGGAGTTTTTTCATTAGGAATGAATTCTCTAAAATCACATCATGGAACAGTATCAGGAATATTCTGTACGGGGATAATTGGTGGTGCTATAGTGCCATTAGTGGTTGGTAATATTGGAGATATCTTAGGCTTAAGAATAGGAATGTGTTTTGTATATCTAACTATAATATATATTTTATATGTAGCCATAACAGCTAAGCCATTAATTGATAATAAAACTATAAGGCTAACAGAATTATTTAAAAAAATAAGTTGAAGTGATATGAGTAAAGAAATTCAAATTAAGAATAGAACTGTGGTTGGTGTTGATATCGGTGGCACTAAAGTCAATGCTGGTAGGGTATGTGGAGAAAATTTATTAGACTCTTACTTGAGCAAAATTCCGCCAGATGCAGAACATAATGCTCAATCTGTTATTGATGTTGTCATAGATACTATAGCAAAAGTTTTCACTTCTGAAGTAGAGGGCATAGGCGTTGGTATTCCTAGTGTTGCAGATCGAGAGAAGGGAATTGTATATGATGTACAAAATATTAAATCATGGCAAGAGATTCATCTAAAAGAAATACTAGAGGCAAAGTTTAAAGTACCAGTTTTTATAGATAATGATGCTAATTGCTTTGCTATAGGTCAAAGACTATATGGCAAGGGCAAAGAGCATGAAAATTTCGTTGGTATTACAATAGGCACGGGTATTGGTGGCGGTATTATCAACAAAGGCTCTTTACTAAAAGACTCTAATTGCGGAGCAGGAGAGTTTGGCATGTTGCCATATTTAGATGGAATCTTGGAAGATTATTGTAGTGGCCAATTCTTTATAAAAAAGATAGGTATTGAAGGTGTTGAGATTCTTAAACGAGCAAGAAATAATGATAGTGATGCTATAGACATCTATAAGCAATTTGGGAAACATCTTGGAGTAGCAATAAAGTCTATAATGTATACTTTAGATCCAGAGGTGATAATAATTGCAGGATCAATAATGTCAGCTAGAGAGTATTTTGAAAAAGCAATGTGGGATGAGATTAAAACATTTGCCTTTACTCAGTCAGCTAAAAAAATTAAAATAGAATGGTCAGAAACGGAAGGTGACTTCCAAGTTTTTGGTGCTGCAGCTGTTTATTTGGATAGAAGTAGCAATTTATAATTTTGTTAAAAGAGCAAGGTTAAATGAATAAAACTCAACAACAAATATTAACCTTTTTAGATGATAAAAAATATGTAAGCGGTGAAGATATTGCCCAAAAGTTAGGTATATCAAGAGCAGCAATTTCAAAAAATATCAAAGCACTTAAGGATAACTATCAAATAATAGTATCTTCTAACTCTAGGGTTGGATATCGACTCCAAGAAAAATTAGATCTAATCAAAGTTGATGAATTAATCAAAGTTTTTAACAATATAAACTATTTTTATTCTATAGACTCAACTTCAAAATATGCAATAGAAAATCAAGCTAAGTATAGTGAGAATGCAATTTTTATCTCAGAATTTCAAACAGATGGATTTGGACGATTTAAACGTAAATGGATTTCACCATTTGGCAAAAATATCTACTGTACTATGCTTGAAATAGTTGAGTTAGACATATCGAAACTTAATGGATTATCCCTAGTTGTTGGAATCAGTATTGCAAGAGTTCTAAAAAATATTAATTTAGATGCTAAATTAAAATGGCCTAATGATATCTATGTAGATGATAAAAAGATAGCTGGTATTATTATAAATGTTAGTGCCGAAATTAATGGTAGAGCGAAGCTATTTATAGGTTTTGGTATAAATGTTAATATGCAATATAATGAAGAAATATCTAAAGATTGGACATCAATAAAGTTACAATCTCAACGTCATGCTAATCGAACTAACCTAACTATACAAATTATCAAGGCTATTAAAGAAGATTTAGCAGTTTTTATTAATAAAGGTTTTACACATTTCAAAAATGAATTTGAATCACTTAATTATCTAAGAGATAAAGAGTTTTCATTGGCTTTAGTTGATAAAACTTATAATAACTGTAGCTATGTTGACTTAGCAAATAATGGCGAAATTCTTATTAAGAATACTGAAGGGAATTATTCATTTTCTTCTGGCGATATTAGTATCTTGGATAAATCTATAAAATCTAAATAATCAGCATTTTGAGAAATTTTTGCACTACACTTATATTCTGATAACTCTTCTATAGTATTTATTTGTTCATCAATATATTTGATATTTGAGTCATTACAATTAGCAATCCAACCAGCTAATTTAATATTATGGCGATTTAACTCATTTATAGTTAGTAAGGTATGGTTTATGCAACCAACTTTTATAGCTGATACTAGTAGTACTGGTATTTGCAGAGCTTTTATTAGATCAAACTGGGTAGCATGATTTGAGTATGGAGTTAATAATCCACCAGCTCCTTCGATAAAGAGAATATCTAAATCTCGACGAGTATACTTATCTTCAATAAATTGTTTGAGATTTTCAATTGAAATATCTACTTTTGATTTTGCTGCTATTATATGTGGGGCAACTGCTTCACTGAATGAAATTAGGTTTACTTCATCTGCTGTAAATTTGTTCTTATAAGCATTTAGAATATTCTCTACATCTTCACACAGATCTGAAAATTGACTTTGTCCAGACGCTACAGGTTTCAAACAAAGTGATTTAATATTTTCATACTCACAAGCCTCAATCAGTTTAGTTGATATATATGTTTTGCCTACTTCAGTATCAGTACCAATTATAAAAAACTTTTTCATAAACTATTCCTTAAAACATATAAATAAACCAATATGATAACTAAGGTTTATACGGTCAGTATTTGTAAGAAACTTTTTGATATTTGAAAAGCTAGGTTTATTATTGCTTCCTGTATAAGTATTAACTCCCGTAGATTTTAGATGATTTGTTAGTTCTTTAAAGTTATTGAATTTAATATCTAAATATAAATCTTCATGATGTAGACAATTTAAGTCAGATTTTCTGATAAATTCTAAAATGCTAGAACTACTGTGCATTTTATTTATTCTTAGTATGTCTTTTACTTGATGAAAATTGTTATCCAAAACAGTGCTAAAGGCTAAAATTGCACGATTATTTAATTTTTTTGCTAGATTTTTAATTAATATTTCTATGTCTTGACTCCATTGAAATGACATATTTGAAAATATTAAATCATAGCTATTTTTAAGCAGACGTAAATCTGTATCAAAATTAAGTTTTAGTGTTTTTATATTTGTATATTTTGAGTTTTTTGTTAAAGCAATATCGCAGGCATCTATTTGCTTTGCTGAAAATATCCTATTAAGTTCTAATGGCTCTGATAAGTCGCGTACTCCTAAATTTAGAATATTATTAGTATGATTGTAGCTGACTAGTCTTGAATAGTTTAGTGTTTGCTCTAAAAGTAATTGGCGTACTTGATTTTGGATAGTTGAGTTTTTAGAGTAATCTGTAGCTTTTGCAAAGTTACTTTTAACTTGATCATATATGTTCATATTTGACCTCTTTTGAGATAATTTCTAAAGCCTGATGAATTTGGTCAAAGGTATTATTATTATGCAGTGAAAATCTCAATATAGCTTGATCTTTAGGTACTGTAGGATATCTAAAGCAAGACACTATTATTTTATTTTCAAAGAGCTTATCCTTTAATCTAATCGCTAGATTAGCATCATTTAGTTGGATACTTCTAATAGGTGATAAATCTTTAGACACTAGTTCAAGATCTTTATCATGACATAGTTCATTAAAAAAAATGATATTTTGTTGAAGTTTTGCTCGATTATCATTAGCCTTTTCAAGATTTTTTAGTTGTATCAAAGCAGCTTTTAATATCATTGGTGGTAATGCTGTTGTATAGATATAGTTACGCGCAAATTGTATTAGGTATTCTGCAATTGCTTCTGTAGTACAAACTACAGCACCGACTCCACCAAATGCTTTACCAAGAGGAAAAATACAGATAGGACAATTTTTATAACTTATTTGAAAGCTGTTGATCGCACCACGACCATTTTTACCTAAAATCCCAAAACTATGAGCCTCATCAACTATAAGCTTTTCTGGTGTGATTTTAGCAAGCTTATCAAGTTGAGTAATTGAACCTGAGGTACTAAAGACTCCTTCTGTAGTAGTGAAGCTTCTGCCATCATATATATCTTGAAGGTGACCAAATTGTTGATGTTTATATCTTTTTAGTTTAGCTTGTGAAAGTTTGATTCCATCAATAATAGACGCATGGATATACTTATCTGCAAAGATACTATCATGCTTACTAAATAGTGTTGAATAAATTGCTAAATTTGCCATAAACCCTGAACTAAAAAATATAGCTCTAGGGTAGTTAACAAATTTTGCAAACTCATATTCAAATTGCTGTGTCTCATCGGTGTAACCACAGACTATATTAGATCCCTTACTTCCAAAACCATACTTATCAAAACCAGTTACTATGGCATCTTTAAGATTGTGTGCTGATGATAGATCTAAATAATCGCTAGTTGTAAAATCAATAGTAGAATCATCCTTTACAAAAGGAGTTAACTCTCTTAATAAATTATCCTTTTGATATTGAGTATATTTGTCTTGTAGGTTTAACATAATTCGACATTTGATTCCAAACCAAGCTTAGCTAATAAAAAATTATCAGAATTAACAGTAGCATTATTCTCTGTTAATAATTTATTACCATAAAATATTGAGTTAATGCCAGCAAGAAAACATAGAGTCTGAGTCTCTAAAGACATATTCTCTCTACCTGCTGATAATCTCAAGCGTGCTTGAGGAAATAGTATTCTTGTAGTCGCTATAAATCTTATTAATTCAAAACTATCAATTTGAGCATCTGTATACTTATCTCCTAGAGGAGTTCCTTTAACTGGTATTAATGTATTGATAGGAATACTTTTTGGAGCAGCGGGTAATTGTAATAGCTCAAGTAATAAATTAAATCTATCATCTAGAGATTCGCCCATACCTAATATACCACCACAACAGACATTTATATCGGCGTTAGCAACGTTTCTTATAGTTTCAATTCTTTCTTCAAATTTGCGTGTGGTAATTATTTCAGGATAAAATTCTCTTGAAGTATCAAGATTATGATTGTAGTAATCCAGTCCTGCTTGCTTTAGCTTAGTTGCTTCATCAGCATTAATACTTCCGAGAGTCACACATGTTTCTAAGCCAAGATTTTTGACTTCAGTAATAATCTCAGCTACTTGATCAAAGTCTTTTTTGGGAATGTGCTTCCAAGCAGCACCCATACAGAATCTTTTCGATCCAGCATCTTTCGCATTTTTTGCTTCTGCCAATATACTATCTTTATCTAATAGTTTATGCTTTTCGATACTAGTATTGTAATGGCCACTTTGAGGACAATATTTACAGTCTTCTGGGCAAGTACCAGTTTTGATACTTTTTAGTGAGCATAACTCAATATCATTACCAAAGTTTTTATTGTGAATTTCTAAGGCTTGTAAAATTAATTCTGTTAATGGTCTTGAGTAAATTTCTTTGATTTGTTCCAATGTCATTTTTTATAAAAAATTGTTTTAAAGTTGTAAAGTATTTTATATCTTGTGTACAATTTATGTCAACTTAATATTTCACAAAAGGTTTACAATATGTATAGCTCAAACATATGGCATCCATGCACGCAAATGAAAGACTTTGAAAAATCACCACCTATGAATGTTTATAGAACTGAAGGGAGATATATCTACACTAAAGATAATAGAAAGCTTTTTGATGTTACATCAAGCTGGTGGTGTAAATCTCTTGGACATAGACATCCATACATAATAGATGAGCTTAAGACACAACTAGATAAATATGAGCATACAATATTTGCAAATACTACAAATGATGAAATAGATAGGTTTAGTCAAAGAATTTGTAATTTGACAGGTATGGATAAAACTTTATACGCAAGTGATGGATCTTGTGCTGTAGAGATAGCTCTAAAAATGACGACACACCTTAGAAGCTTTCAAAATCAAACTAAAAAAACTAAGTTTATTTGTCTTGAAAACTCATATCATGGTGAGACATTGGCAACTATGAGTGTTAGTGATTGTGGTTTATATTCTGATCCATATAAACCATTATTGTTTGATAGTTTTAAGTTAAAAAATATTCCATATGTTAGTGGCAAAAGTGATCCACTATGGTCAGATGCTGAAGGGTATTGGAATAAATCGCAACAATATCTTGAACAACACAAAGAATTTATTAATGCTTTAATAGTAGAGCCGATCTGTCAAGGTGCAGGAGGTATGTTGATTTATAGTAAAGATTATTTAAATAGACTTTGTAGGTGGTGTAAGGAAAATGATGTTTATATTATTTTTGATGAGATAATGACAGGAGTAGGGCGATTGGGTAAATTTTTTGCTTATGAATATCTTGATATTAAGCCTGATTTTTTGTGTGTATCAAAAGGATTAACCTCTGGGATTATACCTTTTAGTATTGTTTTGACAAAAAATCAGTATTATGAGATGTTTTATGATGATGAGTTAACTAAAGCTTTTTTACATTCACATACTCATAGTGGTAATGTTTTAGGAGCTGTAGTAGCAAATGCAGTATTGGATATATTTGAAGAAGAATATATACTTAACAATGTTAAAGATCTTGAAAAACAATTTAGTGAATCTTTTCTTGAGCTACAAGAGCAATTACCGATTATAAAAAATATCAGAGGTATTGGAGCAATTATTGCAGCAGATTTAAATATTGATAAAAAAAGAGCTGGCTTAGATGTTTATAGAGAAGCTATAAAATTAGGCGCATTATTACGACCACTAGGAAATACTATCTACTGGCTACCACCACTAAATAGTACACAACAAGAAATTGAGTTGTTAAAGAACGCAACAAGACAATCTATATTAAATACATTTAGTTAAACTACTTTTTACGATTATTGAAATACTCTCGATCGGCAATATATATAGTTTTGGTTGCTTCAGCATAAATATTATTATCAGTATCTTCATAGCAGACTGGTAAACTAATTACAGATTTATTCTTAGCTACGACATCTTGCTTTATTTTATTTATAATCTCTTGTGATAGTAGAAATCTTGCATAAACATGATGTGTAATTGGTCTAAGATAATCTATATTAGCTGATAAATCCCAAACCACATAATCATCACCAAGAATATTACATAACTGTAATGGATAAATTGGATCCAGTGATGAGTATATAGCTCCACCAAAACCAGTACCATGATAGTTTTTAGTGTTATCTGTCAAATTAAATCTTAGATGTACTTCCAAAAAGTCATTTGAGACAAAAACTATCTCACCACCAGTTGCAACAAAAGCAGGTAAGTCATTAAATTTTCTAATAAGTTCTTCTGATTTCTCACCAGATTTTTTATCAGTTTTAAAAATTGGAATCATATATCTAACCAATATCTATCGTTTATTTATAAACTCAATTACTTTATCTAAAGCTATTTTAGGATTTTTAAATGGAACTACACCAAGTCCCCCCATAAAACCATGATACATTTCATCATCATAGTGAGTTTCAACATCAGTACCTTGTTGTTTTAGCTTTTCTTCATAAGCATAGATACCATCTATAAGGATATCATGAGTAGCCGCTACAATTAGTGTATCAGGCTGCTTTGTATCTTTATAAAATAGTGGAGAGATTCTTGGTTGTCTAAGCTTTTTAGGCTCTGACATAATATCTTCGCCTATATATGCTTTTAGAAATAGTTCTGACCATTCGGTAGTGAGATGATATTTATACTCATCAAATTTAGTAT
This sequence comes from Francisella sp. SYW-2, assembly GCF_008711475.1. Taxonomy (NCBI): domain Bacteria; kingdom Pseudomonadati; phylum Pseudomonadota; class Gammaproteobacteria; order Thiotrichales; family Francisellaceae; genus Francisella; species Francisella sp. SYW-2. The sequence continues at coordinate 28,936 of NZ_VXKO01000012.1, forward strand.
TGCTGTCATATTTAGTATACATATCGACAGCAGGATAAACCAAAATTTGTGCTTTTGGCATATTTTCTTGACGTTCATGGCATATTATAGTTACAAGATTTCCACCAGCACTATCTCCCATTACAAAGATATTTTCAGTAGATAAATTAAACTTAGTAATATTTTCATAAAGCCAGTCATAAGCATATAGCGCATGATTAACAGCAGCTGGATACTTATCTTCAGGACCTAAGCCATACTCTAATGAGAAAATATTTAAATTACCTTGATCACATAAGTATCTACATACGTGATCATAAGTATCTATAGAGCTCAAACACCAACCACCACCATGAATAAAAAGTACAGCTTTATCAGATGCTTTTTTAGGTTTATAATGCCTTAATATAGTATCATTTTCTAACTTAATATCTTCTTCGATAATATCAGGGCGAGGTAGGCGCTTGATTTGTGCTATTGAAAGATCTGCAAATATCTTACGCTGATCTCTTAAATCTAATTTTTTTATTCTTCTTATTTCAGGAGTATCTAATAGTGACTCTAATGCTGGATGGTATGGCATAATTTTTCCTTACTAAATTTTATGTACTCTTATAATATCAATATTGAGTTTTTCTAATTTTCTTGAAAGTTCTCTTGTAGCACTATCTAAAGTACTGATGTGATTATCTTTAGGAATACCTAATACAGATGGTTTACGTGAATGTCCAACTAGTGCTTTTAGATTTAGTTTTTGTTTTATATTAACAATATTTTCTAGTAAGTATTTTGCAGTATCTGCTTTTTTACCAAAACCAAAGCCTACATCAAAGTATATATTTTGTTGCTCTACACCATGGTTTAGGAGAATTTGTTTTTTGTTTTCAATAAATTCACATACTTTATCTATAGCATCTTCTTTATCTAAATATTGGTTTCTATCTGTGATACCTAAATTATGAGTTATTACATATTTCTTTTTATATTTAGCTATAAGTTGAGCTTTTTTATCAATATCATTACATTCAACATCATTTATCATCCAAATGATATCATGATGTTTTTCTAAGATTTTACTCATGACTTCAAATCTACGTGTATCAATACTTATAAGAGATTTATAATTCAAATCATTAAGTTGTTCTTTAAGGTATTCTAAGAACTCATCTAATTTATTAAACTCTTCATCTACACTAGTAGTAGTAGCATTAGGCTTGGTTGATTCAGCACCAATATCAATAATTTCAGCACCATTATTTATTAGCTCAATAAAATTTGATTTACGCTGAGTATCATCAAAATCTCCGTCTGAAAAAGACTGATCTGATAAGTTAACTATACCCATGCGCATTGTATTTGATAGTGTTTGATTAAGTTTTTCAATTGGTTCTAGCTCTTTTAGTCTTAGGCTTAGATTCCATTCAACATATTTTGGATGGTGCCAACCTTTGGATAGTTCTAGTAATGGAGCTAGAGCAAAGCTACGGTTTATTAATTCTTTGTGAGGAATTGTAAGTTTAGCTGCATCTACTACTAAATCCTCAGCTGATAGTATATCTAAATCAATAAGCCTAGGAGACCAAATTGGAGCATCTAGATCTCTACCAATTTTTTCTTCTATATCTTTTAAAACTATCAACAAATCTTGAGGTTTGAGAGAGGTGCTAATTTTTACAGCGGTATTTAAAAATGTAATATCCCATTCTTTTGGGGCATTTTCTTTGAGTAATGCTTTACTACTATATAAGCTAGCTTTTCTAATAATTCTTATGTTCTGGTATGATGCTAGAGCATCTAACGCAAGATGAATATTCTCGATAGTGAAACCAATATTTGTTCCAATCCCTATAATATATTGCACATTAATTCCTAATAATAAAAGAAGCAGAACCTATCTGTGAAACTGGGGGCTTTTTGTTAAGTTTCAAGTATTTGATTGTTATATCTCTATGTTTTTCTCCAATAAACAGATAAATTTGCTTAGCTAAGTACTCTATAAGATTACAGCTAACGTTATCACAAAAGTGTTGAATGTTATTTCTCAGAGTATAATAGCAAATAGTTTCTTCAAGATTATCAGAATTGCTTGCGCTATAGTTTTGGCTAAACTCAAGTTCTAAGTCTAGAGTTATCATTTGTTTGTGAGATCTTTCCTCTTCAGAACAGCCAAGACTTACATATATTTCCATATTAGATAAAAATAGAGATTGTTTCATTTTGTTAGATAAATTAGAGTAAATTTTGTTATTTAATATATCATATTGGCAAATGCTTATATAACTTATTGCCCGCAAATATGTATCAACTTAGAGATTTTTTAGCAAATATAGAAAAATATGGTAAAGATACTTATATATATTTTGATAATGCTAAATATAGCTATTATGAAATTTTGCAAAAATCATATAGTTTAGGTAGATTTTTAGAGTCATCAGGTTCTAAAAAAATATATTCTAATCTAAAAAATTCGCCATTATCTATAAGCTTATATATAGCTAGTTGGATAGCAGATATAGATATTTTTGTGCCAATCAATCCAAGATTAGTTGATAATGAGCTAGCAGCGATAATTGAAGATGATAGTTTATTTATTACAGATAAAATATCTAGTCTTGAAGTAAATAAATTGTATATAGAAAATCCGACATCGTTTTTTGAAAGTCTTGAATATACGCAAGATTATTCGATTTATGCTAGATCTCTAACAGCGCATGTAAGTTCTGGGACAACAGGGTTTTATCAAAAGCATTTTCATGATATTAATCAAATAATCAAATATGCTAATTATAGAATTAATGATTTAGGTCTTAAACAAAATGATCACTTATTAGTAGCATTATCAATAAATCACGCTTTTGCTTTTTCTTATCAAATCTTACCAGCATTAGCTATTGGATTAAATATAACAATTATCAGTGAATTTGATGCAAGATTAATAGCAGAGATTATTAACCAAAATAATGTAACTGCTTTAGCACTGTTACCAACAATGTATCATTTTTTGTTAGAGCAAAATATTTATAGTAACAATAATTTATGCTATCTAAGTGTTGCTGGTGATATAGTTAGCGAAAGTTTAGCAAATCAAGTTGAAAATAAACTTGGTATACCATTGCTAAATGGTTTAGGTATGACAGAGGTTTTTGGATATGGTCAAAATATATCTGCCAATACAGTTAATAAAGTTAAAGTTTTTGCAGATACTCAAGTAAAAATAGTTAAATTTGAAAATAGTGACTATGGTAAAATCTTCATCAAAAATAATATGCTACCTCTAAATATCCAAACTGAGTGGTTAGAAACAGGAGATATAGGTAGTTTCGATGCTCAAAGCCATGAGCTTAGTTTTTATGGGCGTTATAAGGATATAATTATAAAAGGTGGCTCAAATATATCTCCAATTGAATTAGAAGCAGCGATTTTGAAAATACCAAATATAGATAATTGCATAGTTACATCTAAAAAAGATAAAATATGGGGAGAAACTGTCTGGGCATATTTGGTGGCATCTGAACAATACTCATTAGAGTTTATAAATAATAAGCTAGGTAATTACATAGCTGAATACAAAAAATTAGATGGAATTATTTATATTGATGAAATTCCAACTACTACAACTGGCAAAACTGATAGAAAAAAACTAAAAGAAATGATTAATCATGAGTAATACCCAATTACCACAATTTGCGGTTCTTGAAGATACTTTAACGAATAAGCAAAGTTACTATTTTTACAATCCGGTTGCAGAGGTTATAGCTAACGATAAAGAGTCACTTGAGTTAGCTTTTGGGCAATTGGAAGAACTGCAGCAACAAGGCTCATATCTAGTTGGGTATTTAAGTTATGAAGCTAGTTATTATCTTAATAATAATCTTTATGATTTATGCGATTTTGATGATGGTAAATTACTTCATTTTGTCGCTTTTAGTAATTATTCAAATGAAGTCCCCAAGAATATAGTTTCAGATAAAAATATAGATCTGATGATAGATAGTCTTAATTTTGCAGATTATCAAAAAAGCTTTGATGAAGTTCAACAAGCACTTATCAATGGTGAGAGCTATCAGATTAATTTAACTAAAAATATCCTAGCTACTACAAAGCTCACTAGCTATGAGTTATATAGTAGACTCAAACAACAACAATCAGTTAAATATGCTGCATATTTACCATTTTTAACACCAGATATAATATCAATTTCGCCTGAACTTTTTTTTAAAAAAGAAGCTAATAATTTACTTGTTAACCCAATGAAAGGCACAGCAAAGTTGACAGGTAATGATTCAGAAGATCAAAAGATATATCAAGAATTATCATCATGTGATAAGAATAGGGCAGAGAACTTAATAATTGTTGATCTTTTGCGTAATGATTTATCTGCTATTGCAAAAACTCATACTGTAAAAGTAGATAAACTTTTCTCAATAGAAAAATACAAAAATCTACTACAAATGACTTCACAAATCTCAGCAAAAGTAGATAAACAGATATCTTTTCGAAAGCTTTTAGATGGCTTATTTCCATGTGGTTCAATTACAGGAGCTCCTAAAAAACGAACTATGGAACTAATCAAACAAATAGAGAGAGATAAAAGGGGAGTTTATACCGGAAGCATTGGCTATATTATGCCAAATAATGATATGTGTTTTAATGTTGCTATTCGGACTATTCAAAAATATCGTGATAACTTACAGATTGGTGTAGGTGGTGGTATTACTGTTTATTCAGATGCACAGTCAGAATGGCAAGAAATGAATACCAAGATAAACTTTGTACGCCAAATTTACCAACCAGATTTTTGCTTAATTGAGAGTATTTATTACCATAATAAATTTAGAAATTTAGAGTTACATTTTGATAGGCTTGAGGACTCTGCTAGACAGTTATTTTTTGATATCGATATTTGCAAGATTAGAGATCAACTATATGACTATGTAGAGCAATTAACTGATGATAAAGAATATAAAATCCGACTAGAATATCATTATGATAAGTCTATAAATATCGAGCATACTGAAATTAATACTACAGATCAACAAACTATTAAACTAAAAATCTGCCCTGAGAAAATAAATTCAGCGAATAAATTATTTCAGCACAAAACTACACATAGTTCGACACGAGGCTTTTATACTCAAATGCATCACAAATACATTCATGAAGATAATTGTGAGCTTATCTATTTAAATGAAAAAGATAATATTACTGAAACTAGGTTTCACAATATAGTTATTGAGAAAAATGATAAACTTTACACGCCAAAATTAGAAGATGGTGTCTTAGCCGGTGTTGCAAGGAAATCTTTAATTTCTCAAGGCAAACTGCAATCCAAAAGCCTAAGTTTTGATGATCTAAAAACTGCTGATAAAGTATATCTTATCAATAGTGTCAGAGGCTTAATACCAGCGTATCTGGAGATTTGAAATGGTCTTATATATCGATCATTATGATTCATTTAGTAGTACGATTGTTGATTATATAACTTATCTTGGCTATCAAGTATCAATGGTAAAAACTGATGAGCAAATTGATAATATTGAGCAATATTCACATATTATTATTGGCCCAGGACCAGGTCATCCAGATGAGCTTAAAAATATCTATCCAATCATTGAGTATTGTCAGCAAAAAAAATTACCTTTGTTAGGAATATGTTTAGGTCATCAGCTTATTGCTCAATATTATGGTGCAAAAATTATAAAAGCTAAACAAATATACCATGGTAAACTCTCAGAGATTAAACAGCTTCAATCATCAGCATTATATAAAGATCATCCACTGAAATTTGCTGTAACACGTTATCATTCTTTAATTGTTAATGATATTAAAGAGCCTTTGATTACTTTAGCCTCAACCGATAGTGGTGAAATTATGTCTTTTGCTCATCAAAATGCAAATATTTTTGGTGTTCAATATCATCCAGAAGCATATTTGACCGAATACGGTTTATTAACTTTAAAGAATTTTTTAGCTCTTTGATTATATTTTTTGAGGTTTTATATAAAAGCTTAAAATATTAGCAATAATCAATAATCCCAAGAATAAACTATAAGCTATTTTATAACTCAAAAAAGTAGCAAAACCAAGGCCTACTAAAGCTTTTTGAATATAGGCAGCTAATGGATTAATAATACTATTTAAGACATATTCAACTAAAAAAAGTAGTGACAATATGCTGACAAGATAACTTTGCTTACGTTTATTTGCAGTATCAAAAACTATACCTGTAAAACCAAAACCAATACCAAAAAACAATGCAGCCAAACTAAGTATATAAATATTACTGATGTTGGTATAAAAGATCATAATAACTGAAATACTAGCTAGTGATGTAAAAATAAAAATATGACTTCTTTTGAGAAATTGAGTAGCAATAATTAGACCAACAACGATTGAAGCAATACCAGAAGCCAGTGATGCAATGCTATTGCCTATTAAACCAGCTTGTTGGCTAGCTAGCTTAGTATTTAATAAGATAGTATTTCCCCAATAGCCAATAGTGTTGAAAAATACACAGGTAAAAAGACTAGCATAAAGTATCGTAAAAATTATTTGTCTATCTTTGAAAATATCTTTAATACCAGCAAAATAATCACTAAATGATTTGATATCATCGCTTCTAGGAATCCTACCATATTTAAATCTGCTAATAGAGTAGAGCATCAATATAACAAGCATAATACCTGCTAATGTCAAAACTATGTAAGTATAGCTGTATTGTTTAACAGCATAATTTAGCGGAGCTCCTGAAATAGAAACTGCCAACGAGCCAAAGAAATAAATAAAACCTGTTGCAATTGCAAATAGACGCTTACTAAGAATAATACTTGTTAGTCTATAAGCACTCATCATAGCAAAAGCTGTACCGACACCTATAATAAATCGTGAAGTCAGTAGAGTCGTTGAGTTAGTAGGAAACGCAAAAATTATAGTTCCAACTAGAACTATTGTCATCGCAATCATTACAGGGATATCAATACCATATCTATCAACTATAACTCCAACAGGTATTTTCATAATTAGCATTGCGATGCTGTATATTGATATAGCAAAAGCAATGTCAATACTAGAAAATCCATATTGATTTATCAATGGTATAGAAAATGCTGAAAGTGAAGTATTTATCATGCGAGTATACATATAAAATGCTACTGCACTTAACCATATTAAGATTAGGAAGATTTTTTTGGACAATGTTTTGAACCTGTATTAGAATGGTGTTGGATATTTTCTTCTAACTTTTTCGATATCTGCTAGTACTTCAGCTGACAACTCAAGATTTATAGCATCAATATTAGTCTTTAGTTGTTGCATAGTAGTTGCCCCAATTATACTAGAGCTCATATATTCTTTTCTAATTGTGAAAGCTATCGCCATTTGGCAAACATCTAAATTATATTTCTTAGCGATTTCTAAATATTCTTTAACAGCCAAGTCAACTGTAGCATTCTGTCTAGTTGCAAATCGAGCTTTCTGCTCAGGTGATCCCATAACCTCATCAGACATTCTACTTCCAGCGGGGATATTACCATCTAAGTACTTACCACTTAAAATTCCCATTTGTAGTGGTGACCATGCTAGATAAGATATATCTTCAATAGCACAAGTCTCCATTACATCAGTTTCATCTCTTCTTCTAAGTAAGTTATACTCATTTTGTAAACTAACTATTCTTGGTAGATTATGTTCTTCGGCTAAGTTAATAAACTGATTTAGACCCCAAGCTGAATCATTTGATAATCCAATATGTCTAATCTTTCCAGCTTTGATTAACTCATCACATGCTTTAAGTGTTTCAAGAATATTATCTTGTATTTGTTGTTTAGCATTAGCCCCCTGAGCTGGTTCAAATGACCACCAATCTGCAAAATGATAGTTCGGTCGATTTACAGTCCAGTGAAATTGATATAAATCGATATAGTCTGTCTTTAATCTTCTAAGACTATTATCAACAGCTGAAATAATATTTTCACGATTTATCTGAGGATTTTCCTCATTTCTAGCCCAAGGAATAGGCGAGAATTTCGTAGCTAATATAACATCCTGTCTTTTTTGTCTAGAAGCAAACCAGTTACCAATTATTTCTTCTGTCTTACCATAAGTATCAGGTGTTGGCGGAACAGCATATAGCTCAGCAGTATCCCAAAAATTAACTCCTTGAGAAAGAGCATAATCCATTTGTTCAAAACCTTGATCTTGAGTATTTTGTGCCCCCCAAGTCATAGTTCCAAGGCAGATTCTACTTATATCAATATTAGTTTTACCTAGTTTTGTATATTTCATATTTATCTTTAATTATTTGAAACTGTAAAAATTATAACAAATAATAGCCAAAATTTGATTTGTATTTTTTTCTAAAATGGAACAGGATATTTTCTTCTAACTTTTTCAATATCAGCTAAAACCTCATCAGAGAGAGTTAGATTAATAGATTCAATATTTGTTTTTAGTTGTTCCATAGATGTAGCACCAATTATGCTACAACTCATATAGGCTTTTCTAATTGTAAAAGCTATAGCCATTTGACATATATCAAGATTATGTTTTTCAGCGACTTTGATATATTCAGTGACAGCATCATCATTAGTAGCAAATCTAAAAGCATAGCGATCTTCTTGTCCATCTAGAATTTCAGCAGACATTCTAGTACCAGCAGGGCGAGCACCATTGCGATATTTACCGGTTAAAACTCCTTGTTCAAGTGGTGACCATGCAAGATATGATATCTCTTCAAGAGCACATGTCTCCATAATATCCGTTTCATCTCTACGGCGATTCAGATTATATTCATGCTGAATACTTGCAAGACGTGGTAGATTATGTTTTTCTGCTAAGTTAATAAATTGATTTATCCCCCAAGCTGAATCATTTGACAGCCCAATATGTCTAATCTTTCCAGCTTTAACTAACTCATCGCAAGTAACTAAAATTTCATAGATATTATCAATTATACGCTGTTTATTTTGTTGACCTACTAAAGGTTCAAAATCCCACCAATTGCCAAAATGATAGTGAGGTCTATTTGTCGGCCAATGGAATTGATATAAATCTATGTAATCGGTTTGTAGGCGCTTTAGACTATTATTTACAGCATCAATGATGTTTGTCTTATCAGTAATAGGATTTTGCTCATTTCTAGCCCATGTCATAGGCGAAAACTTAGTCGCTAATACTACATCATTTCGTTTCTGCCTTGTTTTAAACCAGTTACCGATTATTTCTTCAGTTTTGCCATAAGTCTTAGCAGTAGGAGGGATTGCATACATTTCTGCTGTATCCCAAAAGTTAATACCTTGAGCAAGAGCATAATCCATCTGCTCAAAGCCTTCATCTTGAGTATTTTGACGTCCCCAAGTCATAGTACCAAGACATATTCTACTAACATCAATATCAGTTTTACCAAGTTTAGTATATTTCATAGTTAACTTTTAAATTTAAATCTGTGTAGAAATTATAGCTTAAAACTTAAGTTATTCTAATAAAATCTTTCTATTGAGCTATAGATACTAATTTAGTCGATAGTGTTGGATTATATTTAATATCAGCATTAGGGAATGCATCATAATTTTTACGAGCTTGGTGTAATTTTGTAATATCTAGTTTTTCGACAACTACATCTTCTTTATTGAAATTACCCATATTTAAATGATTGAGTTTAAAAGCTTTATTCTGAGGAGATGTAAAAATTATTTGACTTACACCATCAACTCCTTGGGTATTTTGTTTATCTAAGCCTGAAGCCATACCAACTACTATACCGTATGCAAAATTTTGGATAGATAGCATTTTCATTGCAGTATGAACTCTATTTAAACCATACAAATCATTGGTGTAAGATGGTGCGATTATAATATCTGGCTTAACTTTTGAGAGTTGTTCAGAGACATTCGGAAATTCACTTGTATAACATATTACAACAGCAATTTTAGTGCCTTTATAATCTAGTACTAGTATATTTTTACCAAACTTATTATAGCCAACATTTCTTTCTTCTGGAGTTAGATAAATTTTATCATTTTCTATTACTTGCCCGTTGGGCAAACCTACCAAAACAGTATTGGATATTTTACCATCATTATTTTTGGCAATAGTTCCACCTATAACAATCATCTGGTATTTTTTAGCTAAGTCGGTAACCAAATTTTTAGTTTTACTATAGTATTCACTAAGTTTAATAATACTATCCTTGCCCCATGGTAAACCATCAATTAAGTTTACCGTGTTATCTTCAGGAAAAACTACAATTTCAGCTCCTTGGTCTTTAGCTTGCTTAGTTAGTCTATTCATATCTTTGGCAAACTCATCAAAAGACTGTTGTTTGATTAGCATCTGCGCAGCAGCAATATTAATTGTTTGGCTATATCCATAACTGCTAATAAATATGATGATAATTATTAAATATTTTAGGTGTTTAACCATTCTAGTTATTCTCCTATCTAGGAAAGTAATTTACTTTCTAGATCTTAAGATGCCTGAGACTGTATACTTAAATATTCTGATTTAGTTTGATAAACTTTAGAGCCATTCTTCATTAGTTTAAGAAATGCTTCTACATCTTTATTTTTAAGAGCTTGATTCATAGCAGCATGAGCATCATCTATTGATTTCCACTCAATGATATCAACCCATTGATTTGGATTAACAGTATTTTGCGTTAGAGTCCTTTTTATAAAACCCTGATATCCTTTTAGCTCTTGTGTCACTTTACTAGACAAATCGAGTACTTGTTTAGTAGATGTATCTTCTGATGTTTTAAAAGAGACTATCTCTAAAATAGGTGGATTGCTAACTGCATGAGCATCAGATGTATCTAAAAGCAAAAAAAGCATACCAATCGTGAGACCGAATATAATTGCGACTTTCAATAACATTTCTTTGAACATATTATTCCACAATATAAAATTATAACATTTATACCATTATATAGTTTTAAAATCTTTCTTCAATCTCGGCTCAATCTTTTAATAAACTAAAAATATCTTTTTAAGTAAAATTTAGCTATTCCCAAATACTCATGGACTATAGCCTGCGTTATATAAAAATTATATGCACTAGGTAGAAGACCTATTTCAGGAGTTACTTTAGATGAAGCTATGTTTATTGTATTTATATTAAAGCTATCAAAGATTAACTTAGCTCTTTGATAGTGAATACCTCCTGTAATTAAGCAATATGTATTATTGTGATCGCTTAAAATCTTTTTGGTAAATTGAGCATTCTCGTAAGTGTTTTTAGATTGTTTTTCTAATCTTATTTTTGATTTAGGAATTCCTAACTTATAGAGAATATCAGCATAAACTTCAGCTTCTGATAACTTATAACCAGATGGAGAGCCACCACTTATTATGATATCTTGAGGATATCGGTTATAGACTTCAGCAGTCTTAAGAATACGATCATAAGCACTGAGGCTAGGTTCTAATTTATCAAATGCTTGATTAATACCAGCCCCTAATAATATTATAGCTTTGGTATTCGCACATTGTTTAATATCTGTAGATTCTAATCTAATAGGTTTAGCCAAGATATTACCAATAAGGCCATTACCCACAAGATAGTAGATAATTGTTACAATGATAACAAAATATCTAAGGTAGCCTGTTGCAAATATACAAACAATTATTAGGATAATAAAAAATAAAAATCCAATATCTAATAAACTACTCATTTTAGAATCATTCTTTTTTAGCAAAAATACCACCAAGCATTTCGGTATATGTTTCAGAGTTTTGATTATTTGTACCTCTAAATGATACACAGGTATGTTTTGCTTTTATCTTTACACTTACATCATCTGTTGAGAGGATGAATTTTAGAGCTTCAAATATTTGAGCAGTCATTCTTTCTTGTATTTGTGGACGTCTTGAAAAAAAGTTGCAAATACTATTGATACGACATAAGCCTATAATATTATTATTTTTAGGAATAAATGAAACTTCAGCAATACCTTCAAATGGCACAAAATGATGCTCACAAAATGACATTATAGTTATGTTTTTTTGTGTAAGTATTCCTTCATATTTGAATTCATTCTCATATAATGCACAAGCTGGAAAATTAGCATAATCTAAGCCATTGAATATTTCTTGAGTAAACATCCTAGCTACTCTAAAAGGTGTTTTTTCAAATTCATGTGTCTGTAAGCCTAGAGCATCTAATATTTCACGATATGCTTTTGAGATCTTAGCAATTTTAGCATCGTTATCAAGTTCAAAATTTCTAGCTTGTTCTAGACCTAATTTTATGAGATGTTGTTGTACATCTCTACCTAGCTTAGAACAGTATTTATCATTCATGTTTTATTAGCTTTCAATTTAATTAAATGGGCTTTAGGTATTATATTATTTAATAACTCATCTTTATAGAGTAAATAGAGGCTATTAGTGTTAATATAGCTATGCTAAAAAATACCGGAAATAAAAAATTCATGCAATTCTCAGATTTAGGTTTAAATCCTTTGATATGTAGCGCTTTAGAAAAAAAAGGCTATACAAAACCAACTCCAATTCAGGCCAAAGCGATTCCATTAGTTCTAATAGGTAATGATGTCATGGCATCTGCCCAAACAGGAACAGGCAAGACAGCAGGCTTCACATTACCGATTATCCAAAGACTTCTTGATCAACCAAAAGCTCAAGCAAATCGAATCAAAACTCTAATCCTAACTCCAACAAGAGAGTTGGCAGCACAAATACAAGAACAAATTCAAATATATGCAGCGAATACTCATATTCGTTCAGCAGTGGTTTTTGGTGGTGTTAGTATCAATCCTCAAATGATGAAGTTACGCAAAGGAGTTGAGATTTTGATAGCGACTCCAGGTAGGTTACTTGATTTATATAGTCAAAATGCTCTTAAATTTGATAGTTTAAATACATTTGTTTTAGACGAAGCAGACAGAATGTTAGATATGGGTTTTATTAATGATTTAAAAAGAATCCATAAGCTTTTACCAAAAAAATTACAAACATTAATGTTCTCAGCTACATTTTCACCAGAGATAAAAAATCTTGCAAGTGAGTTTCTTGATAATCCTCAATCAGTATCAGCAGATGTTGTAAATACAACAGTCAAAAAGATTACGCAGAAAATTTATACACTAGATAAATCAACTAAGATTAATGCTCTGATTTCACTAATAAAAGATCAAGATCTACATCAGGTTTTGGTTTTTTCGCGTACAAAGCATGGCGCTAATAAGATATCAGAGAAACTAAATAAAGCTAGTATAACAAGTAGTGCAATACATGGTAATAAAAGCCAAACAGCTAGAACAAAGGCATTAGCAGATTTTAAATCCAAAGATATAAACGTCTTAGTTGCAACCGATATTGCAGCACGTGGAATTGATATTGCCCAACTACCATGTGTGATCAATCTTGATCTACCAAATGTGGCTGAAGATTATGTTCATAGAATAGGCAGAACTGGTAGAGCAGGGCAAGATGGTCTAGCTATTTCTTTAGTAAGCGCAGATGAAGTTGAATCACTATCAAATATAGAACATTTAATTGGGCATCTGTTACCACGAGAAGAGTTAGAAGGTTTTGAGGCTACTCATAATGTACCTATTACAAGTATGTCACGTAAAACTAAGGCTAAAAAAATTGATGAAGTCAAAATAATAGCAGCCAAAAGAGCTAATAAAAATAATAAAAACACTAATCAAAAGAAAAGCTCAAATCATAATAAAGATTTTGCAAAAAAGATAAAACAAAAAATTCATCAGAATAAAAGTGTCAGAAAGCCAAAGGCTCAAGATTAATTATTTTGTAGGTAATACAGCATTCTCTTCATGCATTCCATGAGTGTTCTCAGATACGAAATGTACTCTCGTACTTTCAATGATAGAGTTTAACCATCCGCGAGCAATCCACATAATAGCTGCGATTACTGCTACAAATATTCCTATAGTTAAAAATACATGTCCATAGACTGCTAGACCTTCTACTTTTGTAAATACAGTACCTGCTTCTGGAGCTGTCAAAGCACCTACATAACCACCAATTGGACCAGCAACCATTGTTGTTAGAGCCCACATTCCTAGAGCAAAACCACTCATTTTGCGTGGGAATAGCTCAGCAACCATAGATAAGCCTAATGCTGAGATTAAAAGCTCGCCAGTAGATTGGAAGAAATAGCTAGCAACTAACCACCATCCAGATACAATACCATCAGTAGCTGTAAACTGTGGGAAGTATAGTACTAAAAATGCCATAGCACATAGTGTCATACCAAAGCAGAATTTTGTTACATGCGTACCAGGTATCTTCTTATATATTACAGATAATAAAGGTGACATTAGTACAATTACTAATGGATTAAGTACCTGCCATTGCTCACCATGAACAGTCATACCTAAGAAGTGAGGATCAACATTATTAACTGCAAAGAAATTAAGTGAAGTAGGCATTTGTTGATATAGTACAAAGAAGATAATTCCCTGAACAATCAATATTAGAGCTACTAACATTCTTTTTCTTTCATGGTCAGATTGTTTGAACATTTGCATAAAGAAGTATATTAATGCTAATACTGCAATTACAACCACTATACTAGTACATAAAGTAGTATCTTCTAAAATATTACCTGTAATAAATATAGCTATACAAGCTCCTATAATCACTACTAAGACTTTCATCCAAGACATTTTTTGCTTACCAGCTTCTGTAGCAATTCTTTGGATTTTCGGATAGAAAACAGTATAACTAATCAAACCAAGAAACATACCAAATGCCGAGCATAAAAAAGCATGTAAATAGCCATACTTTGCAGCCAATATAGGAGTTATAAGCATAGATACAAATGAACCAATATTAACAGCCATATAGTATAAAGTCATAGCACCATCTAGAGCTGGGTCACCTTTTTCAAATAATTTTGAAATTAAAGAAGTAGGATTAGCTTTAAATAGACCTCCACCGATAGCAACACCTGCTAATGAGTACATTACGACAGTTTTTTCTGTACTACCGAATGAATCTGCTATAACCGCACTAAAACTAAGAGATAGGTAAGATAAAAATAAAATTCCTGCTCCGATAAATATCGTACGCTTAGCACCCAAATAGTTATCACCAATCCAACCACCAATTAATGGACCACCATATAATAGTGCCGAAAATGAACCAAAAATCAACATTGCCTCAGATTCACTGAAGCCTAATTTTTTAGCAAAGTATATGGCTAATATAGCTTGCAGACCATAATAACCAAATCTCTCCCATAACTCTAATGTCCACAATACCCAGAAAGGGGTAAGATTACTTTTTTTTGAATGATTTACATCACTAATAGTCACAATTATTCTCCTATTTTGAACAATACAAAATAACCTTTTTAAAAAGGCCAAAAATTCATCATAGAGTATTTAAGCTGTAAAAACAATGATAAATAACAGGGAGGATTATATTTTTATTCAATATGTATTAATATACGTTTAATATCAACTATCTAACAATTACTGCAGTCCCATAACAAAAAACTTCTGTACCACTAGTAGTTCCACCTAAACTGCTTGAATCATATCGTATAGTATAGCATTAGCACCTAACTCTTGAGCTTGATTTATCATCTCTTGCTCAGCATGTAATCTAGCTTCTTTACAGACATTAGTATAAGAGGTATTTTTGCCACCTATTATATTTTTTAGTCCACCTAGTATTCCTTGAGTTATAGTTGGAGTTCGCACAATTATCCCTGTAACTAGACCTTTGTGTTCTATAATTTCTCTTTTACCAAGAGTATCAGCTGTAGTCAATATCATAAGATTTCCTTACATAGTTACAAGCTCTTCTGAGCTAGTAGGGTGGATAGCTATAGTATCATCAAAGTCACGCTTTGTAGCGCCCATATTGATAGCTACTGCAAATCCTTGTAGCATCTCATCAACATTTATACCAATCATATGACATCCAACAACTCTTTCATTATCACCTGTTACAACAAGCTTCATAACGGTTGGCATTCTATGACCAGAGATAGCACAATATAGAGCTGTAAAGCGAGATTTGTATACTTTCACATTATCATCACCATATTTATCTCTAGCTTCTTTTTCAGTTAATCCTACAGTACCAATAGCAGGGTGCGAGAAAATCACAGTTGGGATATATTCTAGATTAGCTTTTAGATTAGTTTCACCATTAAATAATCTACGAGCTAGATATCTACCTGTTTTGATAGCTACAGGTGTAAGTTGTGGCACGCCTGAAGCATCACCTAAAGAGTACACCCCTTTAACATTTGTTTCAGACCATTCATTAGCAGGAATTATACCTTTATCAGTAATTTCTATATCGGTGTTTTCTATACCTAAATTATGAGTATTTGGCGCGCGTCCAGTTGCCCATATTAGAGTATCAACATTTTCTAAAACCTTACCTGTATCAGTAGTAATTTTTAGAGTACTACCAGCTTTTTCAACCTTAATGATATTTGTATGATTCATGATATTTAGGTTTGTCATTTGCATACATTCAACCAGAGCATCACTAATACAATTATCAAACTCCATCAATGGCTTATCTCTACGCACCATAACAGTTGTATCTGTACCGTGAGCATTTAGCACTCCAGCGATCTCAACACCTATGTAGCCACCACCAACGATTACAGCTTTTTTTGGAGTTTCTTCTAATTCAAAAAACTCATCAGATGTGATACCAAGTTCAGAACCTTCGATATTTTTTGGCACAATAGGGTAAGCACCTGGAGAAATAAAGATATGATCTGCTGTCAGTTCTGTACCATCATCTAGAATGATAGTCTTATTATCTTTAAACTTACCCCAATTATTAAAATGAGTAATGTTCCATTTATCTAATAGTCTGTCATAGAAACCATGAATATTACCTATATATGTAGCTCTTTTTTCTTTGAGCTTTGCCCAATTAAATCCTTTAACTTCAACGTCAAAACCATAGCCTGCGACATCGTGTTTTAAAGCTTCTGCTAGATTAGCTCCATACCACATAGCTTTTTTAGGTACACAACCTCTATTTACACATGTACCACCGAGTTCACGTTTTTCGATAATTGCAACTTTTTTACCAAACTTAGCAGCCTGTACAGCAGATGCTATACCACCAGAACCACCACCTAAACTTATTACATCAAAATGATTATTACTCATTCTATTTCCTTACTATTTATTTTATGAATACAATTTTACTTATTTAGTTTGTAAATATGTAGAGTTTTAGTTACTTGTCCATTTTCATCTACTTCACCAAAACCGATTGCTTTAATCTTAAAGCTAATTGGTTCTAGTTTCGTATCTTTGATAATCGCATTAAAATCTTTGTCAAAGCTATCTCTTTCTTGATCTGTTTGTAAATTAGCAGCTAATATACTTATATGAGGATTAAATTCCGCAAAAGCATTTGGTGAACCATATTTTTCAAAAGATGCTAATTTACTCGGATAGAATTTAACCCAACTTGGGGCAGGATAGTCTTTATCTCTGTACTTTGCTAAGTTACTTATTGCAGAGTTTGATAATTGCTGTAATGATTGAGAATTTTTGATATCGAGCATTACAAAGCCACTTTTACCAGCACTAAAACCAGTAGCTATTATAAAAAATGATTTTGTATTCTTAGCAAGATCAGCTAACTGACTCTCAATATTATGAAGATATTTGCTTTGAAAACTTGTTAAATACAATGTCAAATGTACTGGATGATTTTTGATAAACGGAGTAGTCTTGTATTTTTCTAGTACATTTGTTTTAGCTAAAGAATCATCAAATTCTTTAACATATTTATCAGCTGTAGTATCTGGGATTAGATAAACATTATACTGTTTGAAACTCTCTGCAAAGCTATCTAGTGTGATAAATAGAAATGCAAATAAAATAAATAACTTATAAAATAATTTATGTTTCATTAATATTCCTCGAGTTGATTTATAAGTATATTAAACGATCCTATAATATCAGTTTTTGCGGTATCGATTCTAATAATGTCTTCTTTCCATGATTGATAATCTCTATTTACAACATCTTGCCAAGTAGGGTACTTATTAGGGTTTGATTTATATCTAGTTTCTATTCTATTTTGATGAATCTGTTTATCACTACAGATAAATTCTATATTTACAACTTTTGTATTATTTATCTGTGATAATGAGTTCCATAATTCTCGAGACTCCAAGATAGGGTTACAACAGTCAATAATTACATTTTTACCAAGCTCAAGGTTTTCCTTAGCTTGATAATAAACTATTTCATAGCCTTGTTTATTTAGCTCTTGCGAATATGCTTTTTTGAGATAGTACTCAACAGTATCTACTCTGAAGTAGGCTACATTAGTCAGAGCCTGAGCTAGTTGCTTAGCTAAAGTTGTTTTGCCTACTCCTGGCAAACCTGAGAATATATAAATATAGTACATTGTTATAAACTTCCACCACCGTCAACACAAATAACTTGTCCTGTGATAAAAGATGCTTCATTTGATAATAAGAAAGCTATTGTTGCAGCTATTTCTTCAGGCTTCCCTATGCGCATCATAGGAATAGAATCTAAAACTTCTTTTTCTTCACTACTACCAATAGGTCTAGTTTTTCTAAATAATTCAGTATCTACTGGACCCGGAGCTATAGCATTTACACATATCCCATACTTAGCAAGCTCTAGAGCCCAGGTTTTAGTACATCCAACTAAAGCAGATTTTGCAGCGGAATAACTTGTACGATTTTTAACTCCAAAGATAGCTCTACTTGCAATATTAACAATTTTGCATTGTTCTTTTAATTTCATTTTTTCAATAAAAAACTGTGATACTTGTACAGCACTTCTAACATTTAAATTATAGACGTCATTAAGTGCTGAAATAGAAATTTTTCCAAATGGTTCTGGAATAGCTATTCCAACATTATTAATAATTGCATCCGGACATCCGTGAATCTCATTTATTTGAATGAGTGTAGAGGCAGTTTGTTCTTCATTAGCCAAGTCACATAAAAACAACTCTCCTGGAAAATTATCAATATATGATCTCGCTATTCCAATAACTTGCCACCCTTGATTATTTAAATATAAGCTTGTAGCTAATCCAATTCCTTTTGTGGCACCTGTAATTAAAACAGTTCTATTAAGCATTTTGAGAGCTCCTTGATAGATTAAACCTCATAATCATAACTAATAGTTAGCGGAGCATGATCTGAGAACCAATTCTCTTTGTAAACATAATCAGAATCTGGTACAACTTTATCTTTTAGAGCAGACGTTGAAATATGATAATCAATTCTCCAGCCGACATTATTTGCACGCGCTTGTCCACGATTTGACCACCAAGTGTATTGTAATGGCTCATGATTAATCACTCGGAAAGTATCAACCCAACCTAGATCATCAAAAATATGATCTAACCAAGCTTGTTCTTCTGGTAATACCCCAGATGTCTTGCCATAATTAGATTTCCAGTTTTTGATATCGATTTCTTTATGCACAATATTAAAATCACCACAAACTATAAAATCTCTACCAGATTCTGCTTGTTCTTTTAGTATTTCTTTGTATTTTTCAAGAAACTGCATTTTATACTCTTGGCGAACATCTCCACTAGAACCACTTGGTAGATATAAACTTGCAATACTAAAGTTTTCATAGTCAAATTGAATATATCTGCCTTCATCATCTGCCCAATCTAAGCCAAGCTCTTTGATTACCTTTAGAGGCTTTTTCTTAGCGTAAATAGCTGTACCACTGTAGCCTTTTTTAACTGCATCTTTAAAATCATAGTAATAACCATCTGGGAAATGCTGTTCATCTTTTTCTATCTGATGAAATTGGGCTTTTGTTTCTTGTATACACAAAAAATCAATATCTTGAGCTACAAACCATTCCCAAAATCCTTTACGAGCAGCTGCGCGTATACCATTAGCATTGAATGTCATTACTTTTATCATCAGATTATTACTAAGTTTTAATATTTATTGAGTCATTTTAGCATTTTAGAACTAGTGGTGTAATAGTAAATACTTATTGAGTCAATAAATGTTTTTGATAGTAAATATTCTTATAGTACAAGTTTTATATTGCTATAATTACGTAATCATAAAAAATTGAATTAGCATTATGTCTAACTATATTTCCAAACAAAAAATCAAAGTAAGTCAATCATCGACAGGTGAAGATATTCATGTAGAAAAAATAACTATCAAAGGTTCTGATTCATCAGCACCAAGTGTATATATGCAAGCAAGTATGCACGCTTCAGAATTACAGGGAAATGCTGTAATAGTTGAGCTTCTTGAGTATTTCAAAAAACATCAGCCAAAAGGCGATGTTTATCTAATCCCTCAATGTAATCCTATCGGTAAAGATGTATTTATAGGAGCAGGGCACCAAGGTAGATTTGATTCTGCAACAGGAGATAACTTTAATAGATACTATTTCTACCCATCTATTGATTACTCAGCATTTGTCAAAGAACATATCAACTCTACTACAGCGGAGTATAAGCAAGCTTTTGAAAATCTTTTACAGCAAGAATTAGATAAAGAACTAGCAAATGAGTGGGAGCTATCTAGAGCTAAAAGATTAAATCTTCTAGTCCAAAGAGAAGCCCAAAAGGCAGATTATGTCCTTGATTTACATACTGATACAGATGCTACTACTTATTTATACACTGCAGATTTTGCAAGATATACAGCAGAAAAATTTGGCTATAAGGATATGTTGATTATAGATAATGATAAAGCTGGTGGTGCTCTTGATGAAGCTACATTTTGTCCATGGTGGCATTTATCTCAAGAGTTTAAAAAGCAGGGTAGAGATGAAAAAGTACTAAAAGAGGGTTATACACTTGAATTAGGCTCTGAAGAGTATATAAATTTCGCTAATGCTAAAATGCAAACTCAGGGCATTCTTAATTACCTGAAATTCAAAGATATTATCGATTCACCTTTTGATACAAATTTATTGAATACTGATATTAGACATCATGTCTATGGAGCTAACTATAAACACCTAAAAGCAATTGAAGGTGGATTATATGAATGGTTTATAAAGCCAGGTGATATATTCAAAGCTGGAGATGTAATTGGTCAATATATTCAGACATCTACCATGCAAAAGAAAGACTTAATTCTACCTTATGGTGGTGTTGTAATTAGTATTCATAATACTGGTGCTGTCTGTCAAGGAAGCCAATTGATTAACTTGGCTATTATCTAGTTATTATTGGCAAAATATATGAAAAAAATATTATTAATTAATGGTAAAAAGGAATTTGGGCACTCGAAAGGTGCTTTGAATCAATATCTAAATGATATCGCTCTCTGTACACGATAAAAAATATTGAAAGGACTGATTAAAGCCTTATATATTCATTATTTGCGAAAGATGAAAAAGTACTTTAATCAGCTAAGAGGAAGTCTATCTGAAATATTCAATTGGCACA
>NZ_VXKO01000013.1:0-48071 GCF_008711475.1 Francisella sp. SYW-2
CTTGTGCCAATTGAATATTTCAGATAGACTTCCTCTTAGCTGATTAAAGTACTTTTTCATCTTTCGCAAATAATGAATATATAAGGCTTTAATCAGTCCTTTCAATATTTTTTATCGTGTACAGAGAGCATTATTATCATGTTTACCTAATTTAAATAAATAGTAAAGCTCACAAATCTAGAGCTCTTTCTCTTATGCAAAAGCTACTAAATTAGTATAAAATAATCACTATAAAAAATTATGATAAACTTTTCTTGTAATGACTCCGAGTGATTTTATTTCTACAGACTATAAAACTTTAACTAAAGCACAATTAAAGTCATATATTGATGATCTTGCAGAGTATCTAGGTGAACAAAGCTATTTGTATCATACTATAGATAAGCCAGTTATTACTGACTCAGACTATGATAGGTTATTCCGATTATTACAAGATTTAGTTGATGATGATCCGGAGCTTAAGCCATCAAACTCAGTATTAGATCGTGTTGGAGGAGATGTTTTAGCAGGATTTGAAACTATCAAGCATAAGAAGAAAATGACATCTCTGGCAAATGTTTTTAGTCTAGAGGAATTGCGTGATTTTTATGACAAAATAGAGTATGACATTGAGCTTGAATGTGAACCTAAAATGGATGGCTTGGCTATTAGTATCTTTTATAAAAATGGTAAGTTCGATTATGCAGTTACGCGTGGTGATGGTATTCAGGGTGAAAAAGTATCCGAAAATGTCAAAACCATCCGCAATGTCCCACTTAAACTGAATACTTCAAATCCTCCAGAAGAACTAGAAGTTCGTGGTGAGATTATCTTAGATAAGCAAAGTTTTCTATCTCTTAATGAGTATATGCAAACGCATGAGAATAAAACTTTTGCAAATCCGCGTAATGCAGCAGCTGGAAGTATCCGTATGCTTGACTCAAAAGTTGTAGCAAAGCGACCACTTAAGCTTTATAGCTATGGTATTGGCTACTTTTCTAAAGACTTTGTACATCCTGAAACTCAATTTGAGCTTATGAACCTATTACAGAGTTTCGGCTTTACTATCAGTGATAATATGTTTTTGGCAAAAAACTTCTCAGAAGTTGAAGCGTATCACCATAAGATGAGTCATCAGCGTGCTGATTTAGCTTATGATATTGATGGTTTAGTTTTTAAAGTTAATAACATTAAATTACAAGATACTATCGGCTACACTGCTAGAGGACCTAAGTGGGCTATAGCATATAAGTTTCCAGCTGAAGAGGTAGAGTCAGAAGTGCTAGATGTAGAATTCCAAGTTGGTAGAACAGGAGCAATTACCCCAGTTGCAAGACTTAAGTCAGTTGCAGTTGGAGGTGTAATAGTTTCAAATGCAACTTTGCATAATATCAATGAAATTAAGCGCAAGGATATCCGAGTTGGTGATAGAGTAATCGTACGTAGAGCAGGGGATGTAATTCCAGAAGTGGTCAAAAGCTTACCACAATACCGTAAGCCTGATGCACAGATGGTTGAGATGCCGACAAATTGTCCAGTTTGTGATTCAGCAATTGAGAATATCAACGATCAGGCTATATATCGTTGTACAGGAGGATGGCATTGTCAGGCTCAAACTACTGAGCGCTTGAAGCACTTTGTCTCTCGTAAAGCAATGGATATTGATAAGCTTGGAGCTAAACTGATTGAGCAACTTGTTGCTGCAGATTTGATCAAGTATCCAGCTGATATTTATAAACTCAATTTTGAGCAATTGACAGGCTTAGAAAGAATGGGTGCTAAATCATCGCAAAATGTTTTAGACTCTATCACAAAAAGTAAAGAGCCAAGCTTAGCAAGATTTATTTTTGCAATAGGTATTAAAGATGTTGGTGAGGTGTCATCAGAAGCTTTAGCCAATCATTTTGGTAGTTTAGAAAGTTTCCGTGAAGCTAAATTTGAGCAATTAATAGAGATTAATGATATTGGTGAAATTATTGCTAAAAATATTGTTTCATTTTGGCAAGATTCCCTAAATGTACAAATTGTTGATGAACTATTAGGCAATTCTATTAATATCCAAAATCCAGAAAAAATTGAGCAAGCGCATAATGAGAGTTTTACAAATAAAACTATTGTGATTACAGGAACTTTTGAAAACTATAACCGTACAGAATTGACACAACTTCTTAAATCAATGGGTGCAAAAGTTACCTCAAGTGTCTCTAAAAAAACGGATATGGTTATTTGTGGTGATAATGCTGGAAGTAAGCTTACCAAAGCACAACAATTAGGTGTTGAAGTTATTTTAGAGGAAGGGTTAGCAGGTTTAATATAGATGATTATCTCAAAAGCTATTGAAGCTGATTTTGATCAAATGATAGAGGTATGGGAGAGTTCTGTTAGGGCAACTCATGGTTTTTTAGCAGAAGAAGATATAGTAAAGTTAAGAAGCTTAATAAGAAATGAGGTTTTCTATATAAATAGTATAGAAATATATGTTTTAAAAGATTTAGATAAGGTTATTGGTTTTGTTGGAACTTCTGATGTTACTATTCAAATGTTATTTATTTCTCCAAATTACTTTGGTAAAACAGTCGGGCGAATTTTACTTAAATATGCTTTAGAAAATAAAAAGTGTACTAAAGTTGAGGTAAATGAACAAAATCCAAGAGCTCTAAGATTTTATCAAAAGCATGGTTTTCAGATAAAAGCGCGCTCAGAGCTTGATCATCAAGGAAATCCTTTTCCTATTCTCTTTATGGAGTTATAGCGAAGTGTTCAAGAAAGGCGATGTGATTTTTATAGTAGATAATGCAGAGAAGAATATCTCTAGTTTATCTACTGGATTTAGTGGCTATAGCTACTATCATTGTGCTTTATATATAGGCAATGGAGATATTATAGAAGCTATTCCTGTCGCGGGAGTTATACAAGCTAAATTATCTAAATACTCAAATAAAAAAACTCTAGTAGCTCGCGTATCTGAGAGTGAGGAGTTTTTACAAGAAGTAGTTAATAATGCTAGTGAATTTATTGGCTTTGCTTATAATGATTTATTTTTACCGAATATAAAAGGCAAGCTCTATTGTTCAGAGTTAATTCATTTAGCTTTTAACAGTGTGTGTGGGGATAAATACTTTGCTCAGCATACCCTTAACTATATAGCACTTAACGATATTGAAGTATCGAAATATTGGATAGATTTTTATGGTGAGCATGGTTTAAAAGTCCCTCAAGGAGAACCTGGTTCACATCCTAATAATTTATCATTAGATAAAAAGTTTACTCATCGATTTTTTTTAGGTAGTATTTAATAACAGCGTAACTTTATATTTTGATATACAAGTTAGGTTGTGAGATACTTTTTATTGAATCACTTATAAAATAGCCTAAGGATTACTATGAAAATAAGAAAAGCGACATCTAAAGACTTCAAAGATATGCTATATATATGGAAAGAATGCATATCTACAACTTGTCAATTTCTTACAACAAGTGAGATAAATAAAGAAGTAGAAATTTTAGAAGAAAAATATTTAAATACACCAGAAACCAAGTGTTTTGTTCAAGTTGTAGATGATGAAAACGTCGGTTTTGCATGCATCAGAGATAAGGAGTTACTATTTTCTCCTGTACTACCAAGTTTTTTTGGTAAAGGTCTTGGTGAAGCAATGGTTAAGTACTTATTTGAGAATCATGATATAGATACTGCTTATGTCTATTGTTCTGATATGCACTCTCTAGCATTTTATACAGCATTAGGATTTATTATTGATGATAGAATAGATGATATTTTCTTTGATAATAGATATAAACTGAATAGACTAAAATTATCTATATCTCCAAAGGAAGGAGCTGAGAGAATTGCAGCTAAGAAGAAATCTTCTTAATCAAACAATAATAAAATCCATCACCCTTATCTTCTGTAGGTAATATCTGATAACCATAATCAGTTTTATAATTTTCTAGAATTTTAATTTCTACAATCTCAGCATCTTGATGTTTTGATAAGAAATTCTTTATTTGTAACTGATTTTCTTGTTGTAATATTGAGCATGTAATATATAGCAGATAGCCACCAGTCAGTAGATTATTACACCATAGATTATCAAGTATTTGAGCTTGGAGTATTTGTATGGATTTTATATCCTGAGGCTTTCTTAATACTTTGATGTCAGGATTTCTCTTAAGTGTGCCAAGAGCAGAACATGGGGCATCTAGGATAATTTTGTTATACTGTTCCGCTAGAGGTTGTGTCAGATCATGCTTGATTACATTTACATGATTATTTTTGGCTATTCTTGTTATATTTTCTTTAAGTAATTCTAGGCGTTTATCAATAATATCTATAGCTGTAATTTTAGCTTGTGGAGCTAATTCTAGGATATGAGTTGTTTTGCCACCAGGAGCAGCACAAGCATCCAGTATAATATCATTAGATTGTGGATTAATGATATGACCCATATACTGAGCAGATATATCCTGAACAGTAAAATAACCTTGTTGAAAAAGAGTATTATTTCTAACATCAATCGCTTTATCTAATTTGATGCAGTTCTTTAGCTCAGTTTTTGAATAGCTAATATTGTTTTTATCAAAATAATCAATAACATATTGAGGCTCTTTTGCTTCGTTCAGGCGAACAAACATATCTGCTTTTGAGTTTACAGCTTTAGCAATTTTTTGATAATCAATAGGGTATTGTTCTTTAAGTATATTATTAAGCCATGGCGCAAGATCATGGTTTTTATGCTCTGTGTAATTCGGCGTTATATCCTCTAAATCACGAACTAGTTGTCTTAGTACGCCATTAACAAGTTTTTTTGCCCATAGTATCTTTAAATTTCTACAAGCTGCTACGGTTTCATTAATGCTAGCATAATGAGGTTGATTGATCTCAAAAATCTGTAGGATACCCAACATTATTAATATTTTAGCTTTTAGCTTAGTTTTTTCAGCTAAATATAAACTAGCTACATTCTCTAAAGAATAATAATTTCTAAAGAATTCATAACATAATAGTTTTACGAACGATTTATCTTTATCTGATAAATTATATTCAATAAGTTTATGTTCTATAGTTAACAGAGAGTATTTGTTATCAATGATATCTAAAATTGACTTAGCTGCAATAGCACGGGTATTCATTATTTGATATGTTTTGCTAAAATTTTGATAAGCTTAGGTTGGACTTTTTTATTACCTGCTACGATTAGACCAGATTCAAGATTGCTAGTACCATGAATATCAGTAACTATAGCACCAGCTTCTTTCATAATTATATATCCAGCTGCTAAATCCCATATTTTGACACTACCACAAGCCCATAATCCATCGATATAACCAGCCGCTAAGTAAGCCATGTCCATAGCTATACTTCCAGAATATCTATAGCCAGAAATCACTTGTTGAAGTTTGATAAGTTCAGCAACATAAGTATCTTTGAATATTCTACGTGAATATTTTAGAGATGCTGAAATCAAAGCCTTCTCCAAGTCTTGACTTTGTGCAACTCTAATTTTTTTGCCATTAAGTAGAGCGCCTTGTCCTTTATAAGCACAAAACATCAAATCTAAGAATGGATTATAAATAACACCTAAAACGATATCATTATCTTTTTTTGCTGCAATTGAAATACAGCAGTGTGGCAGACCATGGACAAAATTATTAGTACCGTCGATAGGATCTATAATCCATGTGAAGCGGCTGTCTTTATTACCAAACTCACCACTTTCTTCAGTTATGAAATAGTCATTAAATCCAGATTTTTTGATATTATCGATGATAAAATTTTCTACGGCTACATCAATATTTGAGACGGTTGTATTATCAGATTTTTGAGAAATTTGGATAGTACTAGGATCATTTTGAGCTTGTAGAATAATTTTACCTGCTTTTCTAGCAATAGTTGTTACAGCATTAAGAATAGGTTTCATTGTTTGTGAAAATTATCAGATTATTATTTTTAGATATGATACATTATTTAGCTTCAAAATAGGATAGCTTTGGTCAAATAAGAGGCTATATTATACTAGTAATACCATAAGTGATTGCTATGCCGCCGAAAAATAACCATGCGAATAATATTAACGCTAATACTAAAGGTTTTATTCCAGCTTGGATAAATTTAGATACATGAGTTTCAAGTCCTAAAGCAGTCATCGCCATAGCTAATAAAAACTGGTCAGCTACTCTTATACTACTAACTGCTGTTACTGGTAGTAAGTCTAAAGAGTTGAATCCTGCAACTATTATAAAACCAATAGCAAACCAAGGAATGATTTTCTTGATTGATCCTTTTTCAGGTTTTGAACCACTAATCCCACTCACAGTTGCCGCAGACTTAGCTATCCATATACCTATCACGATTAGCATAGGGGCTAACATCATCACACGAATCATTTTAACCGTTACGGCAACTTCTTCAGCATGAGCACTTACAGCACTACCAGCAGCTACTACTTGAGCTACTTCATGTATTGAACCACCTGCAAAAATACCGTACTGAGCATCAGTCATATGACCTAAAAGACCAGCTTTCATTAGGATAGGGTATAAGAACATTGCTGCAGTCCCGAATAATACAACTGTACCTACAGCCATAGCTGCTTTATATGGTTCTGATTTTAAAGTCCCTTCAGTAGCTAATACAGCAGCAGCACCACATACAGCACTACCGGCAGCTACTAGAATAGAGCTATCTCTATCTAATCCAAATATCTTAGTACCTAACACAATACCTATAACCAAAGTTGAAACCAACAT
Source organism: Francisella sp. SYW-2 (assembly GCF_008711475.1). NCBI lineage: Bacteria > Pseudomonadati > Pseudomonadota > Gammaproteobacteria > Thiotrichales > Francisellaceae > Francisella > Francisella sp. SYW-2. The sequence continues at coordinate 6,727 of NZ_VXKO01000013.1, forward strand.
AAATATTGATACTGAAAGACCCGCTAAACCAACAGAAGCAATTAATTGAAAAGTTAGGTTAAAACCATAAAAGACTATTGCAAATCTAAGGATTTTTTTTGCACTAAATACAATACCTTCCTTCCATTTGTGAATAATCTTACTTGCAGGTGTGTGAGTTAAGGCCATACCTAGTACAATCCCTATAATTAGTGGGCTAATTCCAAGGTCTTCAATTGCAGGAATTTTCGCTATAAAATAAGCTATGCTAGCAAGAAATGCTACTAATAGCACGCCTAGGATCATTGGTTGAGTAAAATGTTTTTTCATGGTTCTCTATCGTTACTTTAAAAATAAATTTTGTATAAATATACACGATCAGATTACCATTTTATAACTAAAAGTATTTATATCCTTTATTAGAAAAACTTATAGTTAATGCAGTTACATTTAGGCATTTTTTTGTTCTTTTGAGAATAAAACAGCAAGGATTACAAGTATGAAAGATATTATATAAAAGATCACTACAGCATGCATTACACTAGTAAGTCCAAAATATTTGTTTATAAAGGCGCCTGTAGTTGTAGATAGAGCCGTACCTGTTGTACCAAATAAAAGAATTGTTGTAATAAGTGTTGGAGGAGCATTTTCCATTTGGAAAGTTCCATAAGCAAGTAAACCAGCATATATATAACAATTAAATAAACCAAATATTATAGCCGCTTTTATTACTGTGCTCATATCAGGGATATATAATATGCATGACAATGCTACCAATCCAACTAGCATAAATGTTGGTAGAATATATCTTAAAGGTACAAATCTTGTTATAAGTGGGCTTATAAACAATCCGACACATTGAGCTGTCCAGAAATATGAAAGAGGTTTGTTTGCATCAATAGTACCCCACCCTAATATTTCTTGGAAATAAGATTGAGCATAGCTAGTCATAGTTAATTGAGCTAGTAGAAACAAGAATGCAGCAAAAGCTATACAGTATAAACTTAAACTCCATGATGAAAAGCTTAGGTTTGTTTTAACATCGCTTTCAGTCTTATGTCTGTTTAGTATTGTGAAATCAGAAAAGATAACTAGAAGCAAAATTATAACAGCAGTTATTTGTAGTATTGAATAAATGGTATACCATTGAAAGTTTTGTGTGATCAGGTAGGCTGCAAAAATTGGAATCAGAGCTCCACCAAAACTAAAGAAGAAATCTGTAAAAATAACATTCATTGCTCTAATTTTATGATCGTTATAGATATGTACAATCATGTAGCTTGCTATTGCCATAAATAGTCCACCTGTTATACCTACACAAGTTAGCAACACCTTAAGAGTAAACATTGATGGAGTAATAGCAGTAACTAGTGATGAAACTACACCAATAGCCACAGCTGCTATTAATAATAGTTTTATTGAGAATCTATTCATCAAAATACCAATAATCAATATAGCAAACCACATTGCTACGTTGATATATGTGAATGCAAAGCCAATATTACTATTATTAAAATATTCAGATAGGGGTTTCATGACAGCCCCTGTTACTAGAACGACATTGGCAGTATAAAAGTAACAAAGGTAACATATAAAAGTTATTAGTAGTTTATTCTTGAATGATGATGAATTATTTATTCCACTTTCCATGTTGATTTTATATTGTGAAGATATAGAATGGTTATTTTTGCACAAGTGGTTGCTTTTAGCAAGATAGGAGTCTTGTTAATTGATAGCAGACTTTATTTAAAAGTAATTAAGAATATGTATACAAAAATAATATGGCAAGATGACACTCCAAAATCAGAATTGTTTGATGATTTTTATTTCTCTAGTACATCAGGCATTGGTGAAAGTACATATAACTATTTAGAGCATAATCATCTAGAGAATAGATTTAAGAATTTAATGAATCATCAAGTCTTTAGAATCTGTGAAACAGGTTTTGGTAGTGGATTAAATTTTATTCTAACTATGAATCTTTGGGAAAGCTTAGCTCCCAATAATGCTAAATTAGAATATATCTCGTTTGAGAAACATCCTATTTCACCATGTGATTTAAAAGAGATATTTATAGCACTAAATGGTATAGCAGGGTATGAAAAACTTTTGAGTACTTATGACCCCAAACCTGGATTAAATATACTTAAATTTAATAATATAATTCTAAAATTGATTATTGATGACGCAAAATATATTGGTACTTATGATTTAGATACAATAGATGCTTGGTTTCTTGATGGATTTTCACCTGCAAAAAATAGTAGTATTTGGGATGAATCATTTTTTGTAGATATGGCAAAAGTCTCTAAAAAACAAACTAGCTTTGCAACTTTTACATCAGCATCAAAAATTAGAAAATTACTTCAGAAATATGGTTTTGAAGTTAAGAAAGATACAGGGTTCGGTAAAAAGAGGGAAATGATGTATGGTACTTTTATTGCTTAGCTAATTCTTTTATATGCTTGACAGCATCAAAAGTACTAAAGTTATACTCGGCGATTTTATTAACATAAAAAGGATCATTTCTGATAAATTTTTTAATTTCCTCAATACTGCCTTTAGCTAGTATAACACCTCCAGTCTTATCTGATTTGGGTCCTGAAGCTAGAAGGATGCCTTTGTCATATCCAATATCTAAAAACTCTCTATGTTGAGGCCTAATATTTGCTACCTGATCTTCATTAACGATATATTTCAAATCTATAATATGGATTTGCATGATATTTTCCCTATAAATAAAAAAAGCCACAAATGTGGCTTTATGATAATATGAAATCAGAGACTTCTAAATTAAACTTTTTTGAAAATAACTGATCCATTTGTACCACCGAACCCAAAAGAGTTATTAAGTACATAATCAATCTTCATTTTCTTAGCAGCATTAGCAGCATAATCTAAATTACAACCATCGTCTAGGTTCTGAAGGTTAATTGTAGGAGGAGCTACTTGATCTTTTATCGATAGTACACTGAATATTGATTCAATTGCACCAGCAGCACCCAACAAGTGTCCAGTCATAGACTTCGTAGAGCTCATTACAAGATCTTTTCTATACTGACCAATTATTTTTTCTGCAACTTGAGACTCTTGTACGTCGCCTAGAGGAGTAGAGGTGCCATGAGCATTTACATAGTCAATAGCATCAGGATCATTTTCAAGACCAGCATCTGCCAAAGCGTTTTGTATACATCTCTCTTGTCCTGGAGCATATGGCATAGTCATGTGATAGCCATCAGCAGACATACCAAAGCCAAGTACTTCAGCATATATCTTAGCGCCACGTGCTTTAGCCTTTTCATACTCTTCGAGTACAACAACACCAGCACCATCACCTAGAACAAAGCCATCTCTATCTCTATCCCAAGGTCTAGAAGCACCTTGAGGATCATCATTACGAGTTGATAATGCTCTAGCTGCAGCGAATCCACCCATACCTATAGCGTTACTAGCCTTCTCAGAACCACCAGCAAGCATAGCATCTGCATCACCGCTAGCAATTAATCTTGCAGCCATACCGATGTTGTGAGTACCAGTTGTGCAAGCTGTAACTATAGGAACATTAGGTCCACGTAAACCATGGTTTATTGAAATAATACCAGATAGCATATTAACAATAGACGATGGAATACAGAATGGTGATATTTTAGAAGGTCCTTTTGTATCTATTACAGATTTAGTAGTCTCTAATGTTTCGATACCACCAATGCCAGAACTGACACAAACACCAAACTTATATGAATCTTCTTCAGATACCTTATCAATACCAGCATCTTTTAAAGCTTCATTAGCAGCAGCAATACCATAGTAGCAGAAAGGATCTACTCTTTTGGCATCTTTCTTGCCTACAAGTGCGTTTACATCAAAGTTCTTAATCCTTGCTGCAAACCTAACTTTAAATTCGCTAATATCTGGAGCAGGTGTATCGAAACCAGTTAATGTTTCTACACCACTCTTACCAGCCAAAATATTAGCCCAAGTTGTAGGGACATCATTTCCTAAAGGTGTTACCATACCAAGGCCAGTAACAACTACTCTACGATTAGATTTCATAATTTAAATTAACCTGTTTATATTCATTTAGAAAAAAGTACGAATATATCGTACGGACTTGGAGATTAATTTTGATTAGTTTACTTTAGAGTCGATATAATCGTAAACATCTTTAACAGTTCTGATTTTCTCAGCATCTTCATCTGGAATTTCAGTATCGAATTCTTCTTCTAGAGCCATTACAAGTTCAACTGTATCTAAAGAGTCAGCACCTAAGTCATCGATGAAAGAAGCTTCTGGTTTAAGATCTTCTTCTTTAACACCTAGTTGCTCAACGATAATAGAGTTTACTTTAGCATATACTTCATTTGCGCTCATGTTTTTTTCCTTCTTATTTTTGTTTTGAAAAAATTAAAATTACTATTCAAATCCAATGATATTATTTTTTAATCAGTTTTGCAATAACTTTGCAAAATTTAAGCCATATACATCCCACCATTTACGTGGATAGTTTGTCCTGTTATGTATTTTGCATCATCAGAAGCTAAGAAAGCAACAGTTGTTGCGATATCTTTTGGTTCACCCATTTGACCTGATGGTATTTTAGTTGAAATGAATGATTTTTGTTCATCTGTTAGCTTATCTGTCATATCAGTTGCGATAAAGCCAGGTGCAACAACGTTTACTGTGATATTGCGTGTAGCAACTTCATAAGCTAATGACTTTGAAAAACCAATAACACCTGCTTTAGCAGCACAATAGTTTGTTTGTCCAGGGTTACCAGCTGAGCCTACTACAGAGCCAATTGAGATGATTCTACCCCATCTTTTTTTCATCATGCCTCGGACGCATTCTTTTGACATGCGGAAAATTGAGCTTAAATTTGTGTTGATTACTGCTTCCCACTCATCCTCTGACATTCTCATCATTAGATTATCTCTAGTTATACCTGCATTATTAACTAGTATATCTATAACTAGTTTTTCAGCTTTTACTTCAGCAAAGAAGTTTTTGATGCTCTCAATATCAGAGATATTTAAAACTAGGCCTCTAGCTTGAAAACCCTTGTTTTTCATTTCATTTTCAAACTTTTCTGCAGAGCCTTGGCTAGTGGCTGTGCCTATTACCATAGCTCCTCTAGTCGCTAGTGCTTGAGCAACTTCAAAACCAATACCTCTACTAGCTCCTGTAACTAGAGCAATCTTACCATTTAAAGACATTGTTAATCTCCTTTTAAATATTTTCTAAACTATCAACATTATTAGTGTCTTTGATAGTTAATGACTTATCGATTCTTTTTATTAGTCCTGACAAGACTTTATTAGGACCGCATTCAATAACTTCAGTAATGCCAAGTTTAACTAACTCTTCTATTGATTGAGTCCAAAGTACAGGCTTGTAGAGTTGTTTAACAACGGCTGATTTTATCTCTGTTGGAGTTGCATGTGATTTTGCATCATAGTTTTGTACTATAGCAGTAGTGGGTTCTTTAAATTCTACATTGTCAAGCTCTGACTCAAACTTATCAGCAGCATTTTTCATAAGTGAGCAGTGTGATGGTACGCTTACAGCAAGAATTTGTGCTCTTTTAGCACCTTTTTCTTTTGCAATTATATTCGCTTTTTCAACAGCAGCTTTTTCACCAGATATTACGACCTGACCAGTTGAGTTGAAATTAGCTGCTTCAACAACTCCAGCATCAGCAGCTTCTTCACAGCTACTTATAACATCTTCATTTGATAGCCCTAGGACTGCACTCATCGCACATTCTTTATCAGTTACTGCATTTTGCATTAATTTTCCGCGAGTTGATACTAGCTGCAGGGCATCTTTATATGAGATACATTCAGCTGCTAGAAGAGCAGTGTACTCTCCTAGGCTGTGTCCAGCAAAATATTCTACTTTGAGTTCTGGATTTTGCTCTTTCAATACTTTGTATATAGCATAACTTGTAGCTAGTAATGCTGGCTGAGTAAACTCAGTTTTGTTTAGTGTTGACTCATCATTTTGGATGATATTCCATAGATCGTAGCCTAAATGTGTTTTAGCTTCGTCAATAATGCTTCTGAACGTTTCAAATTTTTCATAATAATCTTGAAGCATCCCTAGTTTTTGTGAGCCTTGACCTGGGAAAACCACAGCTATTTTTGACATAATAATTCTCCTTTATGATATTGAAGTAACTTTCAAAAAAAGATTAAATTTTTGCAATAAATCCACCCCAGACAAATCCAGCTCCAAATGCTTCTGAGATGATTGTCTCGCCAGGTTTAATTTGGTTTGTTCTGACAGCATGGTCTAGTGCTAAAGGTATTGAGGCTGCCGATGTATTACCATGATCTTGAAGTGTTGTAACTACTTTTGACATAGGCATATCTATTTTCTTAGCAGTTGAGTTTAATATTCTATAGTTTGCTTGATGTGGTACTAACCAGTCAATTTCATTAGACTGTATCCCTGCTTCTTTAATTAAATCATCAGCAAGAGATGAAAGTCTTGAAACAGCAAATTTAAAAACTTTATTTCCTTCCATGATTAAGTATGGATCTATGTTTATTGCTTCTCCCCTCGATGTTGGAAGGTTGTTAGGCACATTTAGCATATCTAGACATGAACCATCAGTATAAAGTAAAGATGATAAAATCTTCTTTTCATGACTAGTTGAGATAACAACAGCACCAGCACCATCACCAAAAAGTACACAGGTAGAGCGGTCACTCCAGTCAAGAACTCGAGTCATTTTCTCAGCGCCAATTACTAAGATGTTTTTTGATGTTCCTGTTTCTACATATTGTTTTGCTATGTCAAGAGCGTATACAAACCCGCTGCAAGCTGCAGATATATCGAAACATCTAACGTTAAAATGATCAATCTTTAAGTTTTGGTGTACCATTGATGCTGTCGATGGCATAATAAAATCTGGTGTGCTCGTTGCTACTATTATCATATCGATGTCATTAGCATTAATCTCAGCAGACTCTAAAGCTTTTTCAGCAGCTTTAGTTGCCATGAAACTTGTAGTTTCTTTTTCATTTGCACAATGGCGTCTCTCTATGCCAACTCTTTGTTTAATCCATTCGTCCGAAGTATCAACAAATTTACTTATATCTTCATTGGTTAAGATTTTTTCAGGTAAGTAACTTCCTGTACCAAGTATTTGCGAAAACATTATATAGTCATACCTATTTAGTTAGATTAGTAACAAAAACTATCATTGTAAGCAATCCAAAGAAAGCCTACTATCTTGAAATATTGTATCATGATTGAATGTGATTAAAGAACTTTTTCTAATGATTCTTGAATTGTTTTTGGTATATTGTGTTTGATTTCTTTGATTGCTTCATAAATAGCAGTTTCAAATGCATTGGCACTTGCACTACCATGACTTTTAACGACAATACCCGTTAAACCTAATAATGATGCGCCATTAAAACTATCTAGGTTCATTCCTTTTTTCATCTTTTTGAATAAAGGTAGAGACATGATTACAGGTATTTTCATAAGTAGCGATGTTTCTGTAATCGATTTTTTAATTAATGATTCTATAAGTCTTAAGCTACCTTCCATTGTTTTAAGGGAAACATTGCCGACAAAGCCATCACATACAATTACATCTGTACTATCATCAAAAATATGTTTTCCTTCAATATATCCTTGATAATTGATAAAATCACAACTCTGTAAAAGTTTTGAAGCATTTTTGATGTTATCTAAGCCTTTCATCTCTTCTTCACCAATATTTAGCAGAGATACTCTGGGTTCAGCTAAGCCTTTTGAGCTGGCAGCAAGTATTGAGCCCATGATTGCGAATTGGAAAAGCTGTTCAGAAGAGCAAACCACGTTCGCACCTAAGTCTAACATATAAGTTTTGCTGAGCTGTTTGGTCTCTCTATTAAATGCTGGAAGTGCGTATACTATAGCAGGGCGATCTACACCGTTCACAGTTTTTAAGACAAATTTGGAGGTTGCCATTAATGCGCCTGTATTACCAGCACTCACACATGCATCCACTGTACCATCTTTAACAAGGTTTATTGCTACACGCATTGAAGAATCTTTTTTCTTTCTTACCGCAATTGATGGAGACTCATCCATACCGACAGTTTCGCTAGCATGATGAATGGCAATTCTTTGTAAAACTGGCAGTTTTATTTTTTTGACTTTTGAATATCTGTCTAAAGCTCTTTTCACCTTGTGGTGGTCTCCGACTAATACTATTTGTAAGTTAGAGTCTTTCTTAACTGCTTCAAGAGCTGCTGGGATAGTGGTGTTTAGACCATTATCTCCACCCATTGCATCTATAGATATTTTGTAACCCATAATAAATAAAACTTCCTATGTCGCTAATTGATATATTTCTAAATACTCACTAACCAAGGCATAAGTAATAGTGTGAGATGATTCTAAAGGTTGACTGGAACGATATTAGTCTTCAGATTTTGTATCTACTACTTTTTTACCTTTATAAAAGCCATTTGGCGAAACGTGATGTCTTAAGTGCAGTTCACCTGTAGACTTATCAGTAGATAGAGTTGGAGTTGTTAAAGAATCGTGAGACCTTCTCATGTCTCTTTTTGATCTGCTCTTTTTGTTTTGTTGTACAGCCATTTTTAGATAACCTCTTTTATTTAATTTTAAATTCTAAACTCTGTGTTACTTAAGCTTTTTGAGAACCTCAAAAGGATTCACTTTTTCTTCGGTAACAATTTCTTGCTCGCTATAGTATGAATGTTTTTTTGTCTTTTTACAAGAGCTTGAGTTTTTTTTTGGCGCCATGGGTAGTTCTAAAAGTATTTCTTCTTTGATAATATCTTGTAAATCTATTATTGCGCTTTCACAGATGAACGGTTCATGTAAGCTGTCTTGTACGAGTCTATCATCCTCAGTGATTATTATGCTGTTTGACACGGAGATAGGGTAGTCAAATTGCTCGAGTGATTCTTGGCAAATTAGTTTAAGTGAGCCGTCTATGTGATATTTAATGCACGCATGATTTTTTTCTTCAAAAAAAGAGAATGAACAGTTAAATATGTGTGTTGTGTTAGCTATAAGTTTAGAAATGTTGTTTAAATTTTCTACAGCAATATTGATATTTTCTAAGTCTCTTTTTTGCTTTGCATATATGCCATAATTTACCTGGCTATGTTTGCCTTTCATACATTATATTTTCATTGTCGTATTGTTATACTATTCTATATACATTTCTTGTTTTATGAAAGTCTCTACTGTATCATCTTACTAGTTATATTTTTTTAAATTGACAATACAGTAAAAGGATCAACTAATAATGTCTTTATCTATCCCTAGAGAATTTTCAAATGCTATAAGATTTCTATCTATCGATGCAACACTTAAGGCCAAGTCAGGACATCCTGGTATGCCAATGGGTATGGCGGATATCGCTACAGTTTTGTGGACCAAGTTTCTTAAACACAATCCTCAAAATCCAAAGTGGACGAATCGTGATAGATTTGTACTTTCAAATGGTCATGGTTCTATGCTTTTATATTCTTTACTGCATCTTAGTGGTTATGATTTGAATATAGACGATATTAAAAACTTTAGACAGCTTCATTCTAAAACTCCAGGACATCCTGAATATGGTTATGCACCTGGTGTAGAGACTACAACTGGACCATTGGGCCAGGGAGTGGCTAATGCAGTTGGTATGGCACTAGGTGAAAAACTATTGTCAGATAGATACAATACATCTGACTTGAAAGTAATAGATCATCATACCTATGTGTTTTTAGGAGATGGGTGTCTAATGGAGGGAGTATCTCATGAAGCTTGCTCATTAGCTGGTACCTTAGGCCTAAATAAACTAATAGCATTTTGGGATGATAATAGTATTTCTATAGATGGAGATACAAAAGGCTGGTTTACTGATAACACTGTTGAGAGATTCAAAGCCTACGGATGGAATGTGATTGAAAATGTAGATGGTCATAATTTTGAGGCTATTGAAAAAGCTATAGCTAAAGCACAATCTGAACAAAGTAAGCCAACTTTGGTTTGCTGTAAAACGGTTATTGGGTTTGGCTCTCCAGAAAAGGCTGGTACTGCTTCTGTACATGGCTCGCCTTTGAGTGAACAAGAAAGAGCTTCAGCCGCAAAAGAGCTTGATTGGGATTATGCTCCTTTCGAAATTCCTAATGATGTATACAAATTCTGGGATGCTAAAGAAAAAGGTCAAGCTTTAGAGACAAATTGGCAGAAACAATTGGATTTATATAAGAGTAATCCTAAGTTTGAAGAATTTAATAGAGTATTGAAAAAACAGTTGCCTGCAAATCTTGAGCAAGAAGTTAATCAATATATTGCTTCACAATTAGCGAATCCTGTAAAAGTGGCTACGCGTAAAGCATCTCAGATGGCTTTAGAAGTGTTGTGTAAGAATATGCCAGAAATGTTTGGTGGTTCAGCAGATTTAACAGGATCAAATAACACTAATTGGAGTGGATCAATTTGGCTGAACAATACTGATAAAGGAGCTAACTATCTTTCTTATGGGGTGAGAGAGTTTGGTATGGCTGCTATTATGAACGGTCTAAGTTTATACGGTGGTTTAAAGCCATACGGAGGTACATTCTTAGTATTTAGTGATTATTCTAGAAATGCTATTAGAATGTCTGCTCTTATGAGACAGCCTGTTGTGCATGTGATGTCACATGATTCAATTGGGTTAGGGGAAGATGGACCAACTCATCAACCTATTGAGCACGTTCCTAGTTTAAGATTGATACCAAACTTAAATGTTTGGAGACCAGCAGATACTATTGAAACAATGGTTGCTTGGAATGAGTCGGTTAAGTCTAATGAGACTCCAAGTGTTATGGTACTAACGCGTCAAGGTTTAGAGCCTGTGGTTCAGAAGAAAGAACAAGTTTCTAATATTGTGAAAGGTGGGTATTTAGTCAGAAATGATAACGATGCTAGACTAACTATTGTAGCTACAGGCTCAGAAGTCGAGCTAGCAATTAAAGTAGCAAAAGAATATGAAGACAAAGGAATAAAAGTTAATGTTGCTTCTATTCCATGTGTCGACGTTTTCGATACTCAAACTCATGAGTATAAAAAATCAGTAATAAGAGATGATATCCCAGCAATTTTTGTGGAGATGGCTCAGCCTGATGGATGGTATAAGTATATGCCTAAAGCTGGTGGTGAAGTAAAAGGGATTTATAGTTTTGGTGAGTCCGCGCCAGCTGAGGATTTATTTAAGCATTTCGGTTTTACTGTAGAAAATATCAGCAACATAGTTGCTAAATATGTGTAATAAACTTTCGAAAGATAATATCTTAAGGAGATTAAAATGAGAGTTGCAATTAATGGTTTCGGTAGAATTGGTCGTTTAGCTTTTCGTCAAATGTTTGACAAGGCTGGTATAGAGATTGTTGCGATCAATGATTTAACAAATCCAAAAATGTTAGCACATTTATTAAAATATGATTCTGCTCAAGGTAGATTTTCAAAAGCAGCTGTTACAACTGCAAAAGATGACGCTATTGTTGTAGATGGTAAAGAAATTAAAATATATGCTGAAAAAGATGCTGCTAATTTGCCTTGGGGTGAATTGAAAGTAGATCTAGTATTAGAATGTACAGGTTTTTATGTATCAAAAGCAAAGTCACAAGCTCATATTGATGCTGGTGCTAAAAAAGTAGTTATTTCAGCTCCTGCTGGTAATGATTTACCAACAGTAGTTTTTGGTGTTAACCATGATATATTAACTGCAGATGAGAAAATTATTTCAGCAGCTTCTTGTACAACTAACTGTTTAGCTCCTATGGCTAAAGGTCTTCATGATTTAGCAACAATTGAAAGTGGTTTTATGACAACTATTCATGCTTATACTGGTGATCAAAATACTTTAGATGCACCTCATGCTAAAAATGACTTCCGTCGTGCAAGAGCTGCAGCTGTAAATATTGTACCTAACTCAACTGGTGCTGCTAAAGCTATTGGTTTAGTAATTCCTGATCTTGCAGGTAAGTTAGATGGTGCTGCTCAACGTGTTCCTGTCCCTACTGGATCATTAACAGAATTAGTTGCTGTAGTGTCTAAGAGTGTAACAGCTGAAGATGTAAATGCTGCTATGAAAGCCGCTGCTAATGAATCTTTTGGCTATACAGAAGAAGAGTTAGTATCTAGTGATATCGTAGGAATCTCTGAAGGATCATTATTTGATGCAACTCAAACTAAAGTTACTTCACTTGGAGATAAGTCTCTAGTTAAAGTTGTATCTTGGTATGACAATGAAATGTCATATACAAATCAAATGGTAAGAGTAGTAGAGTACTTTGGAGCTCTGTAAACACTTATAGGTGGTATAAATGAGTTTTCTAACATTAAAAGATGTTGATCTTAAGAATAAGAAAGTCTTAGTTCGTGTTGACTTTAATGTGCCTGTCAAAGATGGCAAGGTTACAAGCAAAGTCAGAATAGAGGCAGCTATTCCAACTATTCAGTATATTTTAGATCAAGGTGGAGCAGTGATTTTAATGTCACATCTTGGTCGCCCTACAGAAGGCGAGTATGACTCTCAGTTTTCACTTGAACCTGTTGCTGAAGCATTATCCCAAATCATCAATAAACCAGTTAGATTTGCTAAAGATTGGCTAAATGGTGTTGATGCTAAAGCTGGTGAAATTGTTATGTGCGATAATGTACGTTTCAATAAAGGTGAGAAAAAGTCTGACGATGAGCTATCAAAAAATATAGCAAGTCTTGGTGATGTGTTTGTTATGGATGCATTTGCTACGGCTCATAGAGCTCAAGCATCGACTTATGGAGTAGCTAAGTATGTGCCTGTAGCGTGTGCCGGTCTACTTTTGGCTAATGAAATCAAAGCACTAGAAAAAGCTTTGAAAGCTCCTAAGAAACCAATGGCTGCTATAGTTGGTGGATCTAAAGTTTCAACAAAGTTATCTGTTTTACACAATCTTCTTGATAAGGTCGAGATACTTATAGTTGGTGGAGGTATTGCAAACACTTTCATAAAAGCTGAAGGATTTAATATTGGCAATTCACTATATGAAGAAGATCTAGTTGGTGAAGCTAAAGATATCTTGGCAAAAGCGAAAGAGTTTGGTGTAAACATACCTGTACCAGTAGATGTAAGAGTTGCCAAAGAGTTTAGCGAAAATGCTGTTGCAGTAGTTAAAGATGTTGCTGATGTTGCTGATGATGAAATGATACTAGATATAGGTCCGAAGTCTGAAAGAAATATTGCAGAGCTTTTAAAATCTGCTAACACTATTCTATGGAATGGTCCTGTAGGAGTATTTGAATTTGATAGTTTTGCAGAAGGTACAAAAGCTTTATCATTAGCGATAGCTGAATCAGATGCTTTCTCTGTTGCAGGTGGTGGTGATACTATTGCAGCGATTGAGAAATTTGATATTAAAGATAAAGTGTCTTATATATCAACTGCTGGTGGAGCATTTTTAGAGTTTCTTGAAGGTAAGAAACTACCTGCTGTAGAAATATTGAAAGAGAAAGCAACTATGTAACTATAGGTTATTTATATGAGAAGAACGAAAATTTTAGCTACTCTTGGTCCTGCTAGTGAATCTAGAGAAGCGTTGACAGAGATGATTAAAGCAGGTGTTAATGCGGTAAGATGTAATTTTTCGCATGGATCTGCTGAAGATCATCGTAAAAGAGTTGATCTGATACGTCAAATTGCAAAAGAACAAGATACTTATGTTGGTATTTTAGCGGACTTACAAGGTCCAAAAATAAGACTATCGAAGTTCAAAAATGGTTCTGTGATAATCAAGAAAGGTCAAAAATTCACACTTGATGCAGATCTTGGTATCGAAGATGGTGATGAAAATACAGTTGGTATTGACTATAAAGAGCTTATTCAAGATGTTAAGAAGGGCGATATACTATTGGTGGATGATGGTAAAATTGTTCTAGAAGTTGATTCTGTTAAAGGTAACAAAGCTGTAACAAAAGTTGTTATCGGTGGTAAAGTTTCTAATAACAAAGGGATCAACAAAAAAGGCGGTGGACTTACTGCACCAGCTTTAACAGATAAAGATAAGCAAGATATCAAAGTAGCAGCTATGCTTCAGGTGGATTTCTTAGCTGTTTCATTTGTTAGAGATGGCAAAGATATGGAATATGCTCGCCAGCTTGTTAATGAGGCTGGTTGGAAGCCTGCAATGGTTGCTAAAATCGAGCGAGCAGAAGCCGTATTAGAAGATAACCTCAAAGGCATTGTTGACGCTTCTGATCTTGTGATGGTGGCTCGTGGTGATTTAGCTGTTGAAATCGGTGATGAAAATGTCCCTACTGTACAGAAATTAATTATTAGTACAGCCAGAAGAAATGAGAAGGGTTCTATCACAGCTACTCAAATGATGGAGTCAATGATTGAGAATTCATCTCCTACTCGTGCTGAAGCATCTGATGTAGCAAATGCTGTATTTGATGGTACTGATGCAGTGATGTTATCAGCTGAAACAGCTGTTGGTAAGTATCCTGTTGAAACTATTTCTGCAATGTCAAGAATTTGTGAGTCTGCAGAAAGAAGTAAGTATACGCATATTACTAAAAAGCAAAAAATTGCTGATTGTGATAGAGTGGATCATGCTGTATCAGTCGCTGCTGTTAAAATAGCCAATGACATTGGAGCAAAAGGTTTAATTGTATTGACAGAGGGTGGGAATACTTCACGCTGGATGTCACGTATAAATTCTGATTTACCTATTTATGCACTATCACGTAATGCTACAACATTAGGAGCAATGACATTGTTCAGAGGAGTTGTTCCTCTATATTTTGACTCTACTAGAATGTCTAAGCTGTATGTCAATAGATCTGCATCTATGGAGTTGGAAAGCAGAGGCTTGGCCAAGGATGGTGACATTCTTGTTTTAACAAGTGGTGATAGTATGGGTGTACATGGAAGCACAAACAAAATTAAAGTAATAATTGCAGGTCAAGTAAGATAAGGAGATAAACATGGCTTTAGTTTCATTGCGTCAACTATTGGATCATGCTGCAGAGCATGGATATGGGTTGCCAGCATTTAATGTAAATAATCTTGAGCAAGTAAGAGCTGTTATGGAAGCTGCTGATAGAGTTAACTCACCAGTTATTCTACAGGGTTCTGCGGGTGCAAGAAAGTATGCAGGAGCTCCATTTATAAGACACTTAGTTCTTGCAGCGATTGAAGAGTATCCTCATATTCCAGTTTGTATGCACCAAGATCATGGTACATCTCCATCTGTTTGCCAAAGATCTATTCAATTAGGTTTTTCATCTGTAATGATGGATGGCTCATTAAAATCAGATGGTAAAACTCCTTCTGATTATGAGTATAATGTTAATGTTACAAAAACTGTTTCTGATATGGCTCACGCTTGTGGTGTATCAGTTGAAGGTGAGCTTGGATGTCTTGGTTCATTAGAAACTGGACAAGCAGGAGAAGAAGATGGTGTTGGTGCTGAGGGTACTTTGTCTATGGATCAAATGCTTACAGATCCAGAAGAAGCTGCTGATTTCGTTAAGAAAACAAAAGTTGATGCTTTAGCAATTGCTATAGGTACTTCTCACGGTGCTTATAAGTTCACTAAGCCACCTACAGGTGATGTACTATCTATTAAGAGAGTAAAAGAAATTCATGCAAGAATTCCTGATACTCACTTAGTAATGCATGGATCATCTTCAGTACCTCAAGATTGGTTAGAAGTAATCAATACTTATGGGGGGGCTATGGGCGAGACTTATGGCGTGCCAGTAGAGGAAATCGTTGAAGCAATTAAGTATGGTGTGCGTAAGGTAAATATTGATACTGATTTACGTATGGCTGCTACTGGAGCGATTAGAAGATTTATGGCAGAAAATCCTGCTGAATTCGATCCACGTAAATATAATGCAGTAGCAAAAGCAGCAATGTCTGAAATTTGTCAGGCTAGATATGAAGCATTTGGTAGTGCTGGTATGGCTAGTAAAATTAAGCCAATTTCACTTGAAACAATGTTCCAACGTTATGAAAGTGGTGAACTTGATCCAATCGTGAAATAATATTTCTTTCTAATTTTTTCTATATTTTTAGCCAGAATTTTTTTAGTTAGTTACATTAATTTAGCTTGATATTCTTAATGGTTTAAGAGTGTTAAGATTCTGTATATTTATAACTTGTACATTTTGATAAAGTTTGCGACAACGCCATTTGTCCAACCGAAGCCATCTTGTACTATATATTCCCCACCACCAGCATTTGCTTTGGGATCAACTACATCATACTTTTCACGGATTTTTCCAGTCTCTTTAAATTTCTGATTAACTGTATTTATAAATCTTTTAGCAATGGTTTCTGCAAGCTTGTCAAAACCATAATTTCTTAAACCTATAACAGCTTCAAAATGTAATGGTGCCCAGCCATTTGGAGAATCCCATTGTTGAGAAGTATTTAAAGTTGTTGTAATAAGTCCATGCTCTGTTAAAAATTGATTTTCTATAACCTTAGCTACCTTTTGAGCCTGTTCTTGAGTAGCTATATTTAAGAATAGTGGTGTCACTCCTGCTAAGCTTGTAATGCTAGTAATCTTATTTGTCTTAGTATTTAGATCATAAAAAAAATCTTTTTTATTATCCCAAAAAGTATTTTGGATAAGTTTTTTTCTTTTTTCAGCTAACTCTAAATATTTAGTCGTTTTTTCTTGGTCTGAAATTTCAGTGAACCATTTACTTAATAGATTCTCTAATCCATATAGATAGCTATTTAAATCAATAGGTAGAATATCTATTGTTTGAATAGTACTAAAGTCATTTGTATTAGCAAACCAACGACTAGAAAAATCCCACCCAGATTCACAAGCTGCACGGATGTTACGATAGAAGTCTGGTTTGTTTGCTATATTTTGCGCATGCTCAATATCTTCGCGATATGATTCTGGTCTAGGAGTAGCTGATTCATCCCAGTATCTATTTAAACCGTTTACATTTCTTTGTGTATTCATCCAAAATGAATATTCTTTTTCTAAAGTTGGTAAATATTTTTCAATAGCTGCTATACCTAGCTCTTGATATAGGATATTTATAATTAGATAAAACAAAGGAGGTTGAGAACGAGTTAGATAGTATTTTCTATTTGCATTTGGTACAAAACCAACAGTATCTATCAAATATGCAAAATTATCTGCAATATCTTTAATCATCTGTATTTCACCATCAACTCGCAAACCTTCACAAGTAAAATAGCAGTCCCAATAATAAACTTCTCTAAATCTACCTCCTGGAATTATATAAGACTTTGGTAATGGTATAAGAGAACTTAGAGAGTTTTGTTTGTCAGATGACTGATGCAAAAAATGCCACATTTGTTTGATATAAGATGATAGAGATAATTCTTTACTATTATCAAAAGTTTTTTCCGATACTGGAGGGTAAAAGTTATCCTCAACAAAAGCCTTAAGATCAAAATTATCAGAGTCTCTAAGTTTTCTGTAATCTTTTAAGATATCTTTAGAAGATCTTTTAGGAGTCATATCGACAAAGTATTTTGAGTCATTAAAACATGGTTTTAATTGAACTGCTTCAAAAAGTTCACCTGATAGTTGTATTAGTTGTTCTTGATTATTAGACATAATTATTTATTCCTATGGAGTTTGGCATAAGGAGGTATTAATAGTACTAAAAGTGCTATAGGTATAAGTACGCAGTAAAACGCAGTTATACCACCAAAGTGTGCAAATATTTCACTAATTATCCTAGAACCAATAGTACCACCTAGAGCAGAAAATATGATTATTAAACCAGCCATAGCACTTTGTAAGTTTTCAGATTGGCTACTAAGAATGCTTGAACATAATGTTGGATATATTGGAGCCATGAAAAAACCAATCATAGGAAACAGTAGTGCTATAACTATAGCCATATAAGAATCTGTTTTATTAGTATCTATTAGTTTAGATAGTTGTAGGGTTGATACTATTAATATTCCACAGCATATGAGACCTATGATAATAATTACTTTCCAGTCAATCTTTTTCATTATGAAGCCAAAAGTGATTCTACCAGCAGCTATGCTTAAAGCAAAAATACTTGCCATAAAGACACTGGTTGATGTAGAAAGGTGAAGTACTCTAGTATTAAATGTTGGAAGCCAAGATTGTACACCTTGCTCGATAAATACATAAAAAAATACACTAATTATAAATAACATAACAATTGGTAGCTTTATGAGTTTTAGCATACCTAAAGTATCTGCTAGAAAATTAGAATTTTTAGATGTTCGTACTGCTGATTCATCAAGTTTGGTAAATAAAAGTAGCAAAAATGCAACTAAGCATAAGCCTGCTAATAACCAGTATGTGCCAAGCCAGTTACCAAAGTGAATAAATATGCTAAATACAAAAAAGCATAAAACAACCCCAACCTGAAAGACACCCTCTAATAGACTCATTAAGCTAGCATGTGCTTTTGAGTCATTGGTAATTAATCCAACAGTTGAATATACAGATACTTTGATAAGAGCAAAAGCTACGCCTATTAAAACAAATAGTAGTTTAGCTGTAAAGAAACTATCTAGGCTTGCCATGGTAATACATCCTGTAGCAATAATTGCTAGTCCTAAAAGCATGGCATTCTTATAACCAAATCTTGGAATAAATGAACAAATAGCAAATGAAACTATTGCTATAGTAAGATCTTTGCATGCCTCAAGAATACTTGCTTGAACTTCTGTGACCTGATAATGAGTGACCGATTGTAGAATCACAATACCAACGCTATTAAGTAAAATAGCGCTAATAAAGAAAATGAGAAATAACGAAAGCTTGAGCTGAAAGTATTTCATATGATTAACAAAAAATTGTTTCTAACTTTAGGATAAACAAAGTTATATATGTAAACAAGTCTAAGAAAGAGTAATTCTAAAAAGTAATGGGACTTTAAAAATTGAAATAATCAGTGTTTGTGACTTAGCTAGTGGGTTATAATAAAATTAAGATTTTACTATTGGGATAGCAGAGATGGATGAGTATAAATACTGTATTGGAATTATGTCTGGAACTTCGTTAGATGGAATTGATGTGGCTTTATGTAAGGTTCGAGGATATGGATTAGACACAGATCTTAAGTTAGTTAGTTTTGAAACATATTCATATTCAGAAGATTTATTAAACGATATTAAGCAGTCTTTAGATTTGACAAGAAGTAATGCTCAGCTATTATGTAGTCTTAATTTTAAGCTTGGAATTGAATATGCTAATGCTGTAAAGAAATCAGTAGCTGTAAATAACCTAAAATTAGAAGATATCGAGTTCATAGCTAGTCATGGGCAAACTATATATCACCAGGCAAAAAAAGAAGATGGATTTATTAAATCATCATTACAGTTGGGTGATGCTGCGACGATAGCTTATGAATGTAAAACAACAGTTGTGTCCAATTTTAGAGCCGGAGATATTGCAGCTGGAGGAGATGGAGCCCCTTTGGTACCTTATGTGGACTATATTCTTTATAGTGATAAAAATAAATCACGTGCTCTACATAATATTGGTGGAATAGCTAATACTACAATTATTCCTAGAAATGCAAATATTAATGATATATATGCATTTGACACTGGTCCAGGTAATATGATGATAAATAGGGCAATGGAAGTTTTGTTTAATCGAGATTATGATAAAGATGGCGAAATAGCAGCTTCTGGTATAGTTATTGTAGAAATGTTGCAGGAGCTTTTGCAAAATCCATATTTATCTTTGAATCCACCAAAATCAACGGGTAGAGAGCTTTTTGGTATTGGGTATACAGATTATATTCTTGATAAATATAAGCAAAGCAATCCTAAAGATATAGTTCATACGTTAACTATATTTACAGCGGAGAGTATAGCCAAAGCATATAATGATTTTGTGTTTGATAAAGTTGAGTTGGATGAAATAATTTTCACTGGGGGAGGGGCGTATAATATATTTTTGATAGAAACTATTAAAAAACTGATAGATGTCGAAGTCATCACGTTTGAAGAAATTGGGCATAGTAGTGATGCAAAAGAAGCTATAGCCTTTGCTGTGTTAGGAAATGAAACTCTTAACAATAGCTATAATAATATTCCATCGGCAACAGGGGCAAAAGATAGAGTGATATTGGGACAGGTTAACTTTTTCTAGTAAGAGTATATAAAAATAGTAGATGGATATTAGTGTTATAGGACAATAGTAGGGCGTACATATTTTTTTAGTTCTTGATTTTGAGCTATTATAGTTACCAGAGCTTGGCTTGATCTTTCCTCATTATTTGTCATACCAACTTCAAGATCAAGTGTAGCTTCTGTTAGGCACTCAACAATTTCTCTAAAAGCTTTGAAAGGTATTCCACAAACATTATCGACACCATACCTTTCTAATATCTTATAAACATTTACATTTACTAGCTTTGTGTCCCCGGCTCTTAGTTCTACAGTTCCAGAAGAAATTTCAGCTCTTAGTCCAATAGTGAACTTAGCTACATTTGTATTTGTCGATGCTTCTTGTTTAAGTATTCTAAACCCAACAAAATTATCAGTGGTAAATCTCTTATCATTATTAGCTTTGTTTGATATCTGCTTATATAGTCGTCCTACACTTTGTTGTATTGCTTTATCTTCTTTATTTTTGTTATTGATATCTATATTAAGGTCACCTAAGGTTTGTTCATTAGCTTTCCAACATGATTCTATGACTAAAGATGTCGTAAATCCAAGTTTGCTGATATTTTCTATCAAACCGTTTAGCATATCCTTGTTTGTTTTATCACTTAAGTATTTAAGAAAATTCAAATATGGGACACTACTATTAACACAGGCTTGCTGCATTTTTGTAAGACTTTCCATAAAGCCCTCGATATTTACACAGCCATTGAAAAAATGTTCAAATATTTGCGACTCATATTCATCATTAAAATTAAAGTCTTTAGTTAAGTTTTTAAAATCAAAAGAACATAAGAACGTGATTATGCTGTTAAACATTTTTAGATGTTCATTAGATATATCTACACCATTTAATCTTCTTTTCTTTATGAATAGTTTTTTAAGCTCTAAGAATTTAACAAGGAACATATTTCTAAGTCTAATAAATCTAAAAGCAGTTTTTATTTGTGAATATTGAGAATGAGTCGTTGAGTTGTGGAAGTCTGCTATCATTCCTAGATATGCTGAGAATTCCTGGCATAGTAAGTAGTCTAATTCATGTAATCTATTTTGCATCCAGTACTTAAAATCATGGTCAGCACTACTGAAAACATGAACTCCATTACTTTTCCATTTTTGTTTTCTTAAGGCAACTATTCCTCTAAGAGCGTTGTTTAGAGTAATGGAAATAATCCTTTCAATGCCATCTTCTAGTCTTTTCTCAATTCCTTCTACAGAATCATAATTGGAATGTTTAAGACACTCTTCCATGAGAGCAAAATATATATCTAGATAAATATCACTCTTGTTATTACCGTTTTCAATTATTCTAGTGACATTATCTATAATGTTATAGTCATAAGTGTACTGCTCTTCTAAAATATTTATATAGTTCATAAGATTTTGATAGACTGGTACGTTAAAAGATGAGCCAAAATATATAGCTGAGCTAGTAGTGTTTTCATACTCACTATCTAAGGGTTTTTTCTCTAGAAGTCGACATAATGAAATATATGAAATGTTATTTGTTGATTTTATTCCAGAACCATTCTCAGAGGCCAAGAATTCTTCTAAGGCCTTTGCTGGACTAAAGTCTTTGCTTTTAGAAGGTTCATTAGCATTAATATAATCTATGATTTGTTTTTTTAGTTCTTCATTCGATTTTCTTTTATCTAAATCATATTCTTTAGATACTTGACCACCCTTGGTACTATCTTCTGTAGATGCTAAAGCAGTTATGAGAGAGGCTTTTTTAGAGTTAAACCATGAATTTTTAGATTGAGAATCCATTGAGATTTCAATATCAAAATCTTGAGTGTAATTTAATATAGTGTTTTGAATAACTATAGCATCAGTTTCTCTTGAATCAGTAGCATCTTGGAAGTTGAAGGTATCTGATAAAAAGTTATCTACTTTCTGAGGATCTGCAACTGGATCAACTCCTGGGTTAGGATTAGCAATGTCTTGAGCATGTCCAGATAACCTATCTAAAAAAGTTTCTCTTCCTAAGTTTAGCTTAGCAAGGTCATCAACATTATTATTTGCTATTGTAACAGGCTTATAGTTAGTTGAATTATTTCTAATACCTTTAACATGGTAATAATCCTTTAATCCTTTCCCTGAAATACTTTTTTCATGTAAACTCAACTTATCTTGAGTGCCTTTGGTTAGGCTTTTATCAGGTACTAATAAGCTTCTATCAAATGGTATTGCTACATTTATTGTACGTATTTTAGAATAAGACTTCCTATCAAAAACACAAAGTCGTGCTTCAACTTCTGTTTTTAGAGTATCTATGGAATCATAAATAGGATTAAGTTGCTCTGATAGTGTACCTTCGCGATTAGTAAACTCAAGATTTATGATTTCATCGTATTCTTTGATTTTTTCTCTATATTTTTTTATCTTATCTGAATCTGAATCATGTATTTCTAGAGAGTTTACTTTATAACCAGCTTTAGCACTGACTTCTCCCAGTTTAATATAATGTCCAGATTCAGTAGTAGTAACTACAAATCGAGGATCCGACTCTGACTCTTGCTGACGTGAGCCAGTAATAATGTTATGTTTAGGTTTCGCAACTTTACCTTTAATAATTTTTCCACTTTCTAAAGTACCAAATTTTTCTAATGAGTTCGTAGGATTTTTCGTTGCGTAACCTTGATATATGTCCTTGTCAAAGAAAAGTCTGTTGATATCTTCTAAAGCAATATCTTTGACCGCAGTATTTTTTTCAGAGACAATATCAGGGATTAGCATTTTATCATTTGGTGTTATAAGTCTATATGACGCTCTTAAGCAACTGATTTTATGTTTGAGATCGATTAGGTTTAATGTTGCCGTAGCAGACCAGTTAGATGCTAGAATATCTGCAATTTTTTTACTGTCTTCTTTGACAGGTTTTCCATCTTTGTCAAAAATTTGCTTACCATTTTCATCGAAAGAATCAACTTGAGCTCTAGTGGGCTTATATGAAGCGTTACCACCTAATGTAAATCCTATAGTGTGTTCGTAAGAGCAACAAAAACCACTTAGATTGAGGTAAATAGGCATGATATCGTCAGTTCTATGATTCTGAAAATCATATATTGGTAGCGAGGTCCATAGGCAAAGATTACCATAACCATTAATTGACTTAGCAAATGATGCATTAAAATCTACGCCAAAGTTAGCATCTACTTCACTTGGAAATTTATCTTCGGTATTTGGATTTATCTGTTTTTTTATAGCATCAATTAGCTTACCGATACTTCCAGCAGCTTTTAGTTTAAACTTTAGAATAAATGGATTTACAGTATTTATGTAAGCTACATTACCTCCACCAAGCTCTTGATCATTAGACTGCTTGATAAAAAACTGATATTTTTCATCAAGAGTTATACTTTTCCATGACTGAACACGTTTATCATTTGCTTTGAGCTGCCAGTTACTAAAGATGCTTAAATCATCAAGCTTACCCAAGTTTTTTTCGTAAACTTCTTTTTTAACAGCATCATAGCCTTTTTCCATTGCATCTTGTAAAGAATGCTTTTGTCTAATTACGATTTCCTCTTCAAAAAAAGCTTGTCTTGCTCTGCTATTGAGGAAGTATGCTCTAAGAAAATCTTTTTTTGATGTTTTGGCATAAGCGTATTCTGTAGAATCATCAAAGTTGTATTTATTGATAATATCATCAACACTATTTGCATCGTTAAAGTTTGATGTCATTGGTTCATACTTTGGCATAAAATAAACCCTCATTTCTTGTAATTCTAATTGGTAGATGCTTCCAGAAGAGTCTGGCCTTAATTTATAAGAACATATCGTCATCTAAAAAATCAAGGAATGCTACACCAATATTTAAATAACTATTTTGCTAAATAATTTAAAAAAAATAATTGCTGTATAAAGTGTTTGTTTTAGCTGTACTCTTTGCTAGATTTCATATTAAAGCTTTTGTAAGGATAAATAGGGAGAAGAGATGGCAAAAAATAAGATTCCAAATTCAAGGTTGATGATAAATTATGAAACTAATGTCGATGGTGTTTTGAAGAAAAAAGAATTGCCTTATAGAGTTTTAGTAGTCGGAGATCTATCAAAAGGAAGGTCTGTAGATGCAAAAAAAGAATTTGCAGATAGAGAAGTAAGAAGAATAGATAATGGAGTTGATAGAGCTTTAGAGGATATGAATATATCTTTTGATTTTGAAGCTCCTAATTTTGTCTCTAAAGATCCTAGTAACTTGAAGGTTAATTATAGAATCCAAAGTGTAAAAGACTTTAGACCTGATGCGGTCGCTAAAAAAGTTCCTGAGATTAGAGCTTTGCTTGAAATGAAAGAAATATTAGCATCTTTTGCTAAGGATATAGAAAATAATCGTAATCTTAAAAAAACGATAGATATGATTTTTTCTGATAGTAATGAGTTAGAAGCTTTAAAAAATAAGATTCCTGCTTTGACAAACTATACGATTAAAGATTCTGATGATGCAGAAGCTGTTGAGTCTCTTGAAACAGGCAAGCAAGAAGAAATAGAAAATAAGTAGGGAGATTTTTTGATGTCAGAAAGTAAATTAAGTCTTACAGATGAGCTTTTGAACAACTTTGGTGGATCAGCAGAGGTTGATAGTGTACTTAAAAATATAGACTTTGATGTTTCAGATGATGCGTCTAAAGTTTTATCGTTATCTACAGACTACAATGCTAGAAACCTTATGGCGTTATCTCTAGTGTTAGCAAATAACGATGCTATTAATAATTATAATCAAAAGTATATCCAAAAAGTTATTACAGTTATTGATAAGCTTATTGATTTACAAGTTAACTCTATAATATCTAATGATGAGTTTAGAACTCTTGAACAGGAGTGGTTGAAAGTACAAGAGGTTTGCCAAGACGATCATGATAATGTAGAGGTAAGTGTAATAGATGTTAAGAAAGAAGAGCTGCAGTATGATTTTGAGAGAAATTTATATGATATATCTAGTAGTGATTTCTTTAAAAAAGTATATGTTGCAGAGTTTGATCAATATGGTGGAGAACCATATGGTGCAATACTAGGCTTATATAATTTTGAAAATACTACAAATGATATAATCTGGCTAACTGGAATGGGTATGGTTGCAAAAAACTCTCATGCACCTTTTGTAGCATCGATTGATAAATCATTTTTTGGGGTAAAAGATCTTTCAGAAATAACTCATATAAAAAGTTTTGAAGCTTTATTAGAGCATCCAAGATATAAAGAGTGGAATGATTTTAGAAATCTTGATGTTGCTGCATATATAGGACTGACTGTCGGAGACTTTATGCTACGTCAGCCATATAATCCTGAAAATAATCCAGTTCAATACAAACTCATGGAAGGTTTTAATGAGTTCGTAGATTATTCAGATAATAATAGTTATCTGTGGGGACCTTCTTCTATTCACTTAGTTAAAAATATGATGAGATCGTACGATAAAACTAGATGGTTCCAGTATATAAGAGGGGTCGAAAGTGGTGGCTATGTAAGAAACCTAGTATCTTGTGTCTACGATAATAAAGGGGTTTTAGAAACAAAACCTCCTTTAAACGTGTTATTTGCTGACTATATGGAGCTATCATTGGCAAATATTGGCTTAATACCTTTTGTAAGTGAAAAAGGTACGAGTAATGCATGCTTTTTTAGTGTAAATTCGGCTAAAAAAGTAGAGGAATTTGTTGATGATTTTGATTCGGCCAACTCAAGATTGATTGCTAATCTCTCATATACTATGTGTATATCTAGAATATCTCACTATATCAAATGTGTAATTAGAGATAAAATTGGAAGCGTAGTAGGAGCGGAGCAAATTCAAAATATTCTTTCAGATTGGATATCAGAGTATGTTACTACAGTATACCAGCCAACGCCTCTAGAGATGGCAAGATATCCTTTTAGAAATGTATCTATAGAAGTTAAAACTATACCAGGTAAACCAGGTTGGTATTCATGCAAAATAAATGTGATTCCACATATTCAATTTGAAGGCATGGATACTACAATGACTATTGATACTAGACTTGAACCAGAATTATTTGGTGCGAATAATAATTAAAAATAAGGAGAATGATTATGAGTGAGATGATAACAAGACAGCAGGTAACAAGTGGAGAAACTATTTATGTGAGAACTGATCCTACAGCATGTATCGGTTCTCATCCTAATCGCAGATTGTTTATTGACTCTTTGACCATAGCTGGAGAGAATCTTGATAAGAACATTGTTGCTATTGAAGGTGGCGATGATGTTACAAAAGCAGATTCTGCGACAGCTGCAGCTAGTGTGATACGTTTGTCAATAACACCGGGGTCTATAAACCCAACAATTAGTATTACACTTGGCGCCTTGATTAAGTCAAGTGTTAGAACTAAGCTTGAAGAGAAAGTTTCTAGTATTTTACAAGCAAGTGCTACAGATATGAAAATCAAGTTAGGTAATTCCAATAAAAAGCAAGAGTACAAGACAGATGAAGCATGGGGTATTATGATTGATCTATCTAGCTTGGAGCTCTATCCTATAAGTGCTAAGGCGTTTTCTATAAGTATAGAACCGACAGAGTTGATGGGTGTTTCTAAAGATGGCATGAGATATCATATAATAACTATTGAAGGTCTAACAACTTCGCAAGGTAGCTTGCCTGTATGTGGTGCTGCAAGTACAGATAAAGGTGTTGCTAAAATAGGATATATAGCAGCTGCTTAGTAAATAGGAGTGATATCATTAATGTTTCTTGAAAGGGTATACTGGGAAGATGGAGTAAGGTTAGATAGAGATATTTTAGATCAGTCAAACTTATCTGTTTTAGAGAGGTCAAGAGTTGCAAACTACTTGCCGATGAATCTTCATAAAGGGATTATTAGCTTTAATTTAGATGTTGAAAGTTTGCATACTGGGCTTATTCTCATAAAAGATCTTGAACTCTATTTAGATGAAAAGATATTTGTTTCTTATGATAGGTCTTACCCTTTATCCTTACAAGTAACAACAGATGAGTTGGTTGGTGATATTCCAATATTTTTAGATATTAAAGAAAGGGTAGTTGAAAAAGATGGTACTAAGTATATCTATAATCAACTATCTCTTTCGTTAGAACATGATTATAGCTCTAAATATAGTACACAAATTGCATTATTTAAGTTAGACAGAGGTCGATTAGTATCGGATATTTACGACTTTCCAGTATTAACTCTCAATCATTACTCGATGCAGGATATTTTTGTAAAGCTTAATAGGCTCGTTTCTGAGTTAAAGTCTTTTAACCGTTTTGTCTTCTCGACCTCTAGATCTTATGCAGCTATTATATTGGTATTTCTAATTAATAAATTAGAGAGAGAGCTTAAATTTGCAGAATCAAATAGATTGAATAGCTCTCCGAAACAAATATTTGATTTGGTGCATGATATTTATAGTCTAATTCAACTTAACTTAGATAAAGTTGAGGAAATTGATAGTATTGAATTTGATTTTTATAAGCCTTTGAGAAAGCTTGATTCACTTGCTGATAGGCTACTTAGTCTTTGTGAGTATAGAAAAATTAATAACTTTATTAAATTTGATTTGCATGGAAGAAAATATATATGTGAGAATTTCCCAGAAGAGTTCTTTGTAGCCTCTAGGTATTATATTTTTATAAAAAGGAAAGCGACTGCTCCAGCTAATGTGAAGTTTGAAAATAAAAAAGTCTTACGAATCACGAGCATTAGTAGGAACAAAAATGTTGTTACTCTGTCTCTTTCTGGAATTAAGCTGGTTGAAGTTGAGAACTCGATGATGAATTTTACAACAAGAGTTGATAATATTGATGCAATATATGAAATTCAAAAAGGTTCAGAATGGGATTTTATACTCGCAGATAGTAGTGCTGTTTTTAGCGCTTTTGAAGGCAGCGAAAACTTTGATTTCTTTATAGCTTTTACCTAAGAACTCTTTAACTATAAATATGTGTAACCAGCATATTTATTATTTGGTTTATTATTTTCTATCGTTATGTTTAGTTTTATTCTTATCGAATTGTTCTTGATACTCTTTTTGATTACTTTGACTTTATTTTTTATTCTCTTTATATCGTTATTATTTTTGTTTATAACTATTATGTTTACTTTAATCAAATAAATAAAAGAAGGAATGTATCCACCTAGATATATATTACCTATATTTTTTTGACCTACTAAGGAGGGAGGTCTTTTAATTTTAATTAATTCCTTTTCATAGTTAATAATAGTGCAGTAATCTTCACTAAGAGCTTTATATAGAGCATTAATTGTATTATCAATAGTAAATCTGGGAGCTGCTTTAATATAAGCATTATCTTGAGTCAGTCTATATAATTCCTTAGTTTTAATTATATATCTGTATAATAGAGATCTAATACCGTACTCTAATACTTCAATTGCTAAATCATTATTACTACGAATATATTTTTGGTATTTTGTTTCTAGTTCTGCAAAAGGCTTAAGTTTAAAAACATTTATATCTATATATATACGCTCATTTTTCTTTGATATTCTTAGGATAGTGGCTGATAATGTGCTATCTATTAAGACTGGTTCAAATCTCATCTTCTGGGGAGGAATATTATAAACAGAAAAAATTCTAAGAAGATGATTTAAAGAGAGTTTATGAGATATTTTATTTAATTTATCTATATTCATAACTATTTATACTTTAAAAGTCGAATAATTTATTTAAATCATCACCACTAATATTATCGACATCATCTCTTGTATTATTTTGCTTTAAAGTATCTTGATGGGTATTATTAACTTCTTGATTTTTGGGCTTTGTGTTTATATTGGGCTTATGAGCATCACTATCTTCTAATACTTTATTTTTTTCACGATACTCTTTCTTTGCTTCAGAGTTTGTTTCATAGAAGTGTTCTTTAGCTATTGAAGAAGATGTACTATTGATAAAGTTGTTTTCAGGCATTTTCTCAAGGTCATCCAAAAACTGGCTATAATCGATTTCATACATTTTCTTTGCTACACTCCATTGAATACTCGAAGAGTAATAATCTATATTTTTATGTATATCACCTATTATTGGTGCAATCTTTTTATATAAAGGGAAAAAAACTTCAGGGAAATATTCTTTAGGATCAAAATTTGCTAGTAGATTCTGAATATCATCATAGACTATGGATGTTTCAAATATTCTCTCATCATCAACTAGACTTTTTAGAATTTCTATCTTTTCAACAAGAGATTGCCACTTATCTGAACCTTGTAAACTCTTTTCAGTGACTGATATCAACTCTTCACTTTTTGTTACAGACTGTTTTATATCCTTATGAGGTTCTTGTTCTACACTTTGATTTTGTTGCTCTTGTGTAGCTATTGATTTTTTTATTTTGTTTAATGTTTTATCTAGTTGTACCTTTAGATCAGAATTATAACCTAGATTATTTTCATCGAAAAATACAGTAAATTTATTAATTAAATTAACTATGTTTTCAATAGTAGTGGATGATTGAGGCTCTAGGTTTTTAATTTCAGCAAAATTGATATCAACTACTGCTAAAAATTTGTTAATACCTTTTTCAGCAAGCTCACTTTTCTGTTTAGAATCTAAGGGACTTATAGTTGAAAAGTTTTTTTCTATAAAAGAAAAGTAATCTTCAATGATTTCGGGGGTTGTGCCGATTTGATCTAAGTTCAAGCATATTTCTGAATTTAAGCAAAGAAATAAGCTATATACATCTATACTTTTAGTATCATTAGAATTATCGACTATTTTCTGGATAAATGTATCATATTCGGCATTTTCATATATTGAGTGAGTTCGCATGCTATTAATAAGATTTATCTTATCTTGAGTTTCTAACTCTATATTGTTCAGTGCTGATATTAGTCTACTCATGCTAATCTCCCTAAATTACCAAATCATAAAAATCAATAAACTTATAAGGAATAATCCAAGAGGGACTCCAAATCTTAATAAGATTTTTGCAATTTTACGATATCTCTTTGGAGGAGGGGTACTATTAGAAGTATCAATAAAGCTAACTGAATCAATTGCAGATTTATCTATATATTTATCAACTTCTTTTTTGTAAGCAAGAAAATTATGGTTATAAATGTTTTCATAATATTTACCATAGAAATCATTATTAAGAATTAGAGATATTGTTTGATAGCACAATTGAGGATAGATATTGTCTGATAATAAGTTATCAATTATTTCAAAAACATATTCACCACCATCTTTTCTATCATAGTATTCAAGTTGTAGCAGTCCCCAAGAAATATTACTTCCTGCTTCTTCTTTTAGAATCATTAGTTTTTCATCAACATATGCAATTAATGGAAATGTTATGTATTTACATATAGTTTCACTATATTTTTCTAATAACTCTTCTTGAAGGAAAAATATACTTTTTCTGATGTTATTACGATAGTATGCAATTTGCTCATTATCAATGTGATCTGCTTTAACAATTTCCTTTGTACTTTTAATAATCTCTAGAATGATCTCTACTTCTACAAAATCTGCCATTTTTATATCCTTTCTCAAGAGTTATTTAAAACAATTTTTTTAATAAAACTGAAGGTGTTTTGGTTTATGAATTTACATATAATACCTACAAAAAAATCTAAGAAATATTTATATTTCTCATTGTACCTATCGCTAGTGGTTAGCATTAGTTCATTAGTAACAGAATCAATTTCCACTTTATCTAATAAGCTTGATAATAATGATATATTATTATCATCGGTCTTTAAAAGCTTTGCTATAGCTATAAATGTTGTTTTTGAATACATATTCTTAGATATAATCATATCAACCATATTAAACATATCTCTAGAGTTATTGTTATAGTTATTTAACCCTCTATTTATAAAGATTGGAGAAATACTTGAATTTATAGAAGCTATTGCATTTGAGTTAATCTCTATGAGATCAGATATCTCTACTATTTGTGTCCATGTTGTGTATGTGTGTATTTTTGTCTCTAATATTTTGTTATCAAGTTCAGGGAAGACAACATTGTAGTTTAGTGATTGAGAGTTTCTATTAAGATAGTATTCATTTTGACCAGAAAAGGCAAAGCCATCAAATGAACAAGGAGTATTGTTTTCATACACTGATAAAACCTCTATTGCTTGAGCATCATCTATTTGATGGTGTTTTAGTTTACTATTTGATAGACTCATAGAGGTAAATGTGGCGCTTGAATAATCATCGAAGCTATTAAATATTGGTACCAAATTGACTCTGAATAATGAAGATAGTCTTTCTTCGCTGTAGTTATCTATTTTTAGATTAAAGTAGAAGTCTATTTTTTGTAAATTATTGTATTTATATTTAAATAAATCTTTGATTCGTATATTAAACCCATACATCAGACTAGGGTTATGAATATTCAAAATCAGTTTTTCAGTTGGTTTAAGTTGTAGGTTAACAGGTTCTACTATTATATCCTTGGTTGAGTATGAGTAGTCTAAAAATCTAATTTTTGCGGAACCACTATCTGCTAGTATTTGATTGAAAATATATGTGGCAAAAAAAGGATCTTCTTCACATAGTCTTGGATCAAGCCATATAGTAAGATAATCATATTCAAAATTATTTTCAAAATTATTTTCAAAATCTAATGATATATTTATTAGAGTGTCACTTTTTTTTATGGTTACTACATTCTTTACAGGTAAGATAAGACTTTCTGATCTTGTTGTATATGTTAAGGATTTATTAGTTCTTTTGTCCTCAATAAAAAAATACTCTTGAGGACGAATATAGTAGCCATTATGACCTTTGTCTTTTATTTCTAATAAACATGATTTAGGAAGAAAATAATATAAACTACTATAATACTTGAATAAAAGGCTACTACTATACTCAGAGATTCTTTTATCAAAATCATTTTTAATATCACTACTTAATTTGTCAAAAGTTTTTTTTAGGATGGCTGCATCATTTGTGCTTAGGTTATCTTTTATTTCATTCATGCCAATAGTCCTTTAAGATGTTTTTGCATTAATCTGCCCACTACTTATGAAGTTCACCATACCTCCAGCAGCAAATGTACATATTGCTTTGTTATTCATAGTATTTATTGGGGCACCTTCTAATAGCGTGGTTGGGTTCGTTGGTATAAATGGAGTAAGGTTCGGTATACATACCCAAGGAAAAACGAAAGGGTTCATTGTCGGGTTGGCTGGGTTTGTACACCCTGCAAAAGGTAGTATATTAGCGCCTAGCTTAGAGTCAGTAATATTAGATGCTGGTAGATTCCCTGCAAGTGTTTTTACTCTTGTACTTAAATAGACTCCTGGAGCGAGACTGAATGAACATTTGATTTGAGCAGTCATAGAGGGAGTTAATGTCGAGGCACTGCCTGAAAGGTTGAGATTTGTAGGGCTTAACAAAGTCTTAATATTATTAAGCTCAGATATCAGATTGGATATTACATTACTAATACTATCATCATTGTTAGGTGCGGTTTCTAGTCGTTTTAATGAGTCGTTTATTATGTCTAGCATTATATCCTCCAATAAGCATCTTGCTTGCTTTTTAGATCATTAATAATTGGATCGTCTGTAATTTCTTTAAGTGTTAGGAAGTAATCATTGGAAAAGGGTGGTAAATTATATATACCTATAAGAGAAGGGCACTTGTAGCATGCTTGATTTAAAAGGAATAAAGTAAGTTCTTTAGCTTTCTCAGAAGCATTTTCATAATTGGCATTAGAAATATTTTTATTTATTTTTGTTAAATATTTATCAATATTAATTCCCTTGTTGCTAGGATTATATACTCTAATTTCTCTATATGTTAAAAACTTTTTTTTGCTAAAAAAACAGTTAAGTCTACTTATACCATTTTTATTTTTAATTAATTGTTGTTCAATATCTTTTAATAATGAGTAATTAGACTTTAGTCTAGGATATATCTTATTTAGATGCTTTATATCTTTGTAAAATCTTTCATGATTAAACGCATGTTTTTTGGATATTTGTGAGGTTATTAAATTAAAATTCTTTTCGAACTCGATGAAAGGGCCAATTACCTCGAGGTTTTCATCGGATATGGCGATGTTTATAGAAGTAGCTATTTCTAGCAAAGCTTGAAAATACTTATTAGATATTTTTGTAATTAAGTTATTAGGTGACTGTTCTATAATTTTCTCTATAGGCTTGTCATTATTATTTGTAAAAAGGTTTTCATAGAGCTCTCTTTCTTTATGGACTTTTTTATATAGTGCTTCATCATCAAATATTGTATCTGGGATACATTTTAAAGTTATCAAGAGCTGTTCAAAAGACTCAAGTTTAGGCGTGTTTGTTGTATGAGTCTTATGAAAGAAAATATTTTCTAAATTAAAATCATTAAAGTATCGAGATATGCCAAAAATTTGTAGGTCGATAAAATCTATAATCTTTTTTAACTCATCAGAAGGCTGTGTTTCTTGTAGAGATGTTAAAGAGGTGCTTAGAGTATCTGTATTTATTCTTTCGTTAATAATGTTTAGTTTAGTAATATCACTATTTGCAGAATAATAAGCTTTTAAAAGTATGATGTCACTAGCTAAGTAGGTATCTACTTTGAAGATCCCATTTTTAATTATATAAGCAAGATTTATCAAGCTTAAAATAGGGTTTTTCCTTAATGGAAGAAAGCTATCTGTGCTTTGTATCTGTTTTACAAAAGTTTTCAGTGTATTAAAATATGTCTCGTACTCAATTATATGTTTATCTGAGTCAGGTTTTTTTAGGGTTTTAGTATATAACTGTGTAAGCTTATCAGTATTAACTTCTATATTAGTATCTTTTGTAACATCTAAAAAAATAGTACCCAATTCATCATTACTACTTGTTATGATTTTTTTTCTATCAGCTATATCTTTGTCAATTACTAACTTATAGTTATCAACTAACTTTCTTAAATCTTTCAAGTAACCAACAAAAAGTTCAGTATCAGTAGAGTCTAAAATATTGTCGATAACTTTTAATATCTGATTATAAAGCCTCTTAGACATATCAGATAAGTTGAGATTTACTGAATATTTTATATCTTCAATAAGATACCTAATATTATATATATCAAATTTCTTATAATATTTTTTATTTTCAAGTTTAATGATATCGCTGATACATTTATCAAGCTTGTCTACTCTAAAAGACCTTTCTTGGTCATAGTAGAAGTTGATATTTTCAAATAAACGCTTAAGCGCTTTATCAGCAATACTATCCATAAACATTAACCAACCATTGTTGCTGCAGAACCTTTTATACTTGCTGTAGCACTTCCTTTGATATTGACATTTACACCTTCTGCATTAAGGCTTACATCAGCTTTTATACTATTATTTAAGCCTTTTATGCCGATGTTCTGTGCAGCTTGAATATTTGTGTTTGCAGAGCTTTTTACATTAATTGTTCCTGACTCTATAGAAATACTCGAGTCATCAAGTACAATAGTCGAATTACCTATTTTTAGCACAATTTTGCTATCATTAAGCATGATGCTTGATTTTTTCGTAGCTAATAATATTTCTTTTTCCGTTATTGAAATTTTTGAGTCTTTTACATTGTCGATTATTTGCTTGTCAGCAGTTGATTCAATTGATTCAGTTGCGTTATGAGAGATTTTTCCTGAGGATTCTAACTTAGTAGTACAGCCTTTTGACTCATCTTTTATGTCTATGAGTAAACCCTGTTCTTCTAAATTAAAAATATGATCTGCTTTTGACATAAGAGTTATCTCCCTTAATCTTTTTCTATATTGCTATCATTTTTAATAGTAAATTCATTTACTGAATCAGAGCTAATAATATACTTCCAGTTTTCAATATTGTTATTATCCGGCAATATGAAGTATAGAGCATAATCTTTACTATCTTTATTTAACGGAATTTCATTTTCTCCAGTTTTTAGGTTTAATACTTTTACGTTATCATTATATATTCTTTGAGAGATGGACTGATAGTTGTCAGAGTAAAAGGTATTTTTATCAGGTTTAGACTCTAATACGACTTTTGTTTTAGGGACATTGTTTTTGATATACAAACCATCACTTGCACAACTACTAAGTCCTAGAGCTATAATTAATATTAAAAAAGCTTTTTTAAATAAGTTATTGTACATTAGTATCTCCTTGTTTCTGCCAATCTAATACTTGTAAAAATTTTGATTCGACTTTAAAACTTACAGGGTATGTTTTACCGTTATGTTTAACTTCCCAAGTACAAATATTATTTTGATCACAGTTAGCATCTTTAATAGCTTTGAGTATCGACCATTTACCGTGGTAACTTATTTGGTCTGTACTACCGTCTTCAAATTTTATAGTTATGGTTGTTGATTCAAGTGAGTTCCAATTGTAACTAATTTCCATACTATTTGAGTATGCTATATTCAGAGAGTTTACATAGTTTTGCTTATCGAGAATTATACTAAAGAAGGTATAGTCATTATCTTCATTTGGTATGGGAGTTATCTCAAATTTGATAGCTTGAGGATTTCTTTTGTCATCCCATAATAGTTTGTTCAATAAGTATACTTTGTTAAACTTATTTAAGTAATCTACCTGCTCAGAAGTTGAGAAATCGTTACTATACCATTTATCGTTAGTTTTATTATAAGATAATAGTGGCGATAGTTGCTCTATAAATGTTGAGTATACATAACCGTTGCTATCAAAATCTTTTGTTATTGCTTCATTTGTGGCAAAAGTATTACTATTTTTATTGAATGGGAATTGATCAGTTATGAATTCATATTCAATATTAACAGTATTATCAAGTTTGGTTATTGCATCTTTTATAGCTATAGTTTTTATCGCTTCAATAGCTATATCTAGATGTTTTTTAAGTAATTTATATAGGTTGTTATTGTTTGGATTATTTATTTCAGAAAGTCCGGAGTAAACTTTTTGTAGAGGTTTATATCCTTGCTTAATTTCCTTATAAGTATCTGAGTAACCATGTTCTCTTATTAAATTATTCAATTTTTTGAATATCTCTCTATATTCAACATAGCTTTTTGATTTTAGATACTCATCATTTTCGTGGAAGTGGCTATCTATCGGAGCCCATAATGATATGTCTTGATCTTTATTATCCTGTTTACCTAGCTTAGTTATTTTTCCATAGAACTGTTGAAGCTTATTTACTTTCTTAGATGAGTCGACTTTTGAGTCACTAGTTATTAGACTTGTGTTGGTACTATAAAACTCTATTAAGCTATTAAATGAGGAGTCTTTTGATGACATAGCTAATAAATAAAGATTTAAAGCATTTTTATTGGAAATGTTTTTACTGAAATCAGAGTCATTATTAAGTTTATCAATCATTCTGTTGTAAGAATCTATATATTTTGAATTATAGTTGTTTATGGAGCTTTTGTAGATAGCAATCATAAAGTCAGGTTCTATATCAAAATTACTTTTCAGGTTGTTAAGTAATCTATTAAATTTCTTATTAATAGGATCAATATTATCTTTGATGTATTCCTTTGAGTATATTGGAGAAATTAAAATCCTTTTACCATAAAAGTTAGGAGCAAATTCCATATATAGCTTTTTACTTACAGGGTTTATAAGAGGAAGTTCATCTTTATTATATGTTGAATTAATAACGCTATTGAGAACATAGTTTACTAAAGATGTAGTTATAGACCCAGTTTGTTCTTTACCGTCATCTGTGACGTCATTGGCATTTTTCTCTAAAGATTTTACTAGGTAGTAAATATGGTCGAGCATATCGCTAAAGCTTTCAAATTTCTTTTCAGTTTCCTCTTGATTAAAGATTAAAGAAACACTTTTTGTGACAGAGCTTATATATGATGAATTACATAATTTCTTTGATGATGTATCAAACTGTTCCTGATACATCGAAAAAATATTGTTAACTTCAATTGGTATTATGTAATTATTTTTTAAGTCTAATATTGAGTTGTCTATAGTGCATTTATATAAGTACTTTATATAAATGTCATTGATAAATTTAGCTCTTTTAGTATTAGAAATTCCTAAGTATTCAGCATTGAAGCCTTGTGTGCTTAAGTAACTTTCTGAGTCTTCACCAACGACCAGCAAGCGATCTGTATACAGTTTATTAGCTCTTTTAGTAATAGAGTGAATAGTTTCAGTTCTTAAACTAGAATCGGTGTATTTGATTACTATTTGTAACTGCTTTTGAGAAAGATTTGTGAAGCTACTTATTATTCTAAGCATACTTTCTGTACTTGGGTCGATGTTTTTATTAGCTAAATATTCAAAAAATATCAAATAAGAGGTTACTATTGATAGATCATAGGTTTCGTTATACTTTGGTAAAACTACGCTTTTCAACAAAGCGTTGGCATACTGTTTGTATATAAAGTGATACTTTACTGATTTTGGATATAAGATATCTAGGAGTATTGCATCATCAACTTTTTTTCTAGCTTCTTTTACTACTTCATTCGAGCTGTTTTCTGATGATGGTTTCAGCTCTTTAATAGAAATCTCTTCTTTTAGTCCAATCTCTTGAAAAATATTAATAATAAATATGAAGCTAAACAATAGAGAGATTAAGTTTATGATGATACCTCTAGGGGAACTGCTAAAAAATATGGTATCTCTTCTCGCTATTATATTATCCGGAATGTTTAAGCCAAAATTAAGAAATATTTCCTTATCAATAGATTTTAATTGAGGGTATATGTTTTTTAGTGATTTTCTTATTTGGTTTAATATTATTGTATTATTGTATTTATCTCCAATACTATCTTTATGGCTAAGGATTTTTGACAGTATTGCTTCATCAATTTTGTTATTTAGGCCTTCATTTGAGCTTAGTTTGACTATAGATTTCTTACCAATAGCATTGTTATAGCTTTGACTATGTTCAGATGAACTGTAGAATGATATTATGAAATTTTTTAATCTTAGCTTTGTAAGTTGTTTATAAACCTCACTTATACTATTGTCCTCCTGAAAGTGAGGGTTAGAAATATCAAAGCAGAAATTGAGTTTATAGAACTGTAGATTTAATTTTCTTCTTAATTTATACAGGTCTGAAAGGTCTTCGGTTCCAAATACTAATGAAGTATTGATTTTATCGATAGCTATTAGGGGTAGTTCATTGTTATCAATAATTTGGACGTTAGGTTTTAGCTTTTTTATGTAGTCTTTTGCAGCAGAATAGTCTCCATAGAATATATACAGCTCAGCTAAGCTATTCTTTATTTTATTTGTTCTAATAACCGATTTTGCACGCTTTATAATATTTGCAATAGGCTTTTTGCTGGAAGTTTTTGATGTTTTTAGCCACTTCCTTATAAGGAAAATGCTAACAACAGATAGAATGATTACTACTATTATCAGAGAAATTAGTAATATTTGATGATTTTTTATAAAAGTCATATTTTAATTCCCTTTTGATTTGTATCTAAGAAAAATTCCTTTTTTATCGTTTATTAAAAAAGAGTTCTCACTAGCTTCGTTAAGTTGAGTTAATGAGAATGTCTCACCATCGCTTGTCTGTGTATATGCCATTTCACAGTTTTCCTTAGCACCAAGAAGTTGTCTTTGTAATAACTGTTGCTGTGCTTTTTCTGTTGATATTGCTGAGTTAGAAATCAACTCAACTATTTCGCCGTCTGTGAATGATTGAGCCTCAACTAAAATAATATCATCATTTCTAAGAGGCATGAATTGGTTATTAGCAGAATTTATATTTACCTTCATTGGTAGGTATATAATTGGTTTTTCAGAAGATTTATCTGGTAGTAATTCCTTGATAACTTCTATTGCATAAAAAATACTGGCTTTACTATTTTGTATGGCAGAAGTGCCTTTTTCACCATTTCCTTGAAACTCAGCAAATGAGCTCTCTTCAGGTTTATAGTTTTTAAAGAATTTATATGCTTTTTTCGAATCGTTATTAACATTTTCTCCGATAGTCACTCTGCCGTTTATATAGAAATTATGAAAAGACTTGTATTTAGGATATTCAGGAGCTAGGCTGTTATAGTCTTTTACTTTGTAGGTTACTAAATTATTGTGTGTTAGATTAAGAGTTCTTGTGAAGGCTATTTTCTCATATACATCAGCCTCAGAGGTGCTCTTGTAGTGAAGCTTATTTATGTTTTTATAGAGTTGTTGAGTGCTATATTTACTTCTAGTGAATGACAACTCTCTTTCATATATGAATAAATTTTTTATATTTGTTGCTCCTAGTAGGTAATCTTTATCATTTTCTAGTTTGGATAGAGTGATCTCATTATCTATAAAGGGAAGAATATTTCTCGAGGTTAAAAGTATTTCGAATTCCGAAGTCTCAACCTCTTTTTTTTCATCATCCTGATTCTGCAAATATTCAATAGTACTAAGGTTATCTTTATATATGGATGAAAAAGGTTTTATTGAGCCTTTAGAATTTTTTCGTTCTTCTTTTCTCTTATTGTTGATAGTTACATCTGGAGAAATATCATTTTCTTTAATGTAGAAGTTTGGTTCGTTAGAGATTAGATGTTGTTTTTTTAGGCAACTTATATCATAGGGAGATAATTTATCCTTCAAGTTATCATCAGAGTTTGCGATATTGTTTTGTAGGGAGCTGTCTACTTTATCAAAGATATAGTAGGTCACTTTACCATTTTTCTTGTTGCAGAAATATTTTAGGTAGCTTTTATTTTGTTGGAGTTGCTCAATAAAAAAATCATAGAAACTTCTATTTATAGTTGAAATAAATGTTTGAGGTATTCGAGTTTTTAGGTTATTGCTTTTATTCGTGTCTAAAGAAAATAAGCTGTCAAAGAAAAAATTATCTTTAAGAATGTCGTCCAAACTTTTATTGATGTCAATATAAGATGGTTTGTGTTCCATCCAAAGTGCTTTGAGAGGGTCATGGAATTTTATTTTAAATTCTTTTAAACCAGATGAAACACTTTCAGCATAAGAGTATATGCTATATTCGAATTTTTCTTCAGTATCTACATAGTTTGTAGTAGATCCAATAGCTACAAAACGAGTTGATCGTGTGTGATGTTCTTTTTTAGAATCTTTCTTATAAAAATTAAAATCATCATTTATTTGGATATCTATCAGTATAGGTTGATTTGGAGTCAATAGAAAATCAAAGTCTTTGTGATTGTTTATATATGCCAAATTAAAAGTTAATTCCCCACTAATCCCATAAATATTTTCACATATTTCTAAATTTTTAATATGCGAGTTCTTAATTGTTAGAGAGTTCTGTTTGAAGTATTGTTTATTGTTTGTAGATACAAAGTTGATATTCTCTATTTCAAAGCCTTGATTAATAGGCTTTATATTTATCGTGAGTTCTTGTTTTTGCAGTACTGGGTTGTATCCAATATATTTAGCAAGAATGTTCTTGAGTTTATTAAACTCGTTCAAAGTAGACTTATCTAGCGAGCTAGATCTTTGTATTGAGTTATCGATAACGTTTAGTAATTTATCTATTTTTCTTATGTAATCGTAAGGAAGTTCTAAAATTAGTTTTGATTTGCATGAGTTTTCTAAGTCTAAAATAGCCAGTTCTAGACTCTGATTATCTTTATTGTTTGTAGAGAAATATTCAACAAATTGATTTATGATGTTTTTAAGTTTAGTAATTTTACAGTATTGTTGATACTTTTTATAATCAAGCCTGGATATTAGATTATTATCATATAATGTTTTAGTTGTTTTTAGTTGTGTGCTAACTAGGTTTATGTTCTCTATGTTATGTCCAACTATAAGATTATTAATCTCACAAGCAAGTTTAGCAGAATAAGAAGTTACACCTTTATTTGTAACATCAGAAGCTAATTGACCAACTATAGTATCAATATTAGAGTCTGTTATATTGCTAATATTTATCATTGCTAACTTAATTGATTTAAATCTAGTTAAAAAGCATTGTACATAAGCAAATATCTCTAAGCTATATGTTTACAGCTTATATTTTACTAATTTTTAATATATTTTTATGAGTTTGAAAACTAATAGATGGACAGGAGATTTGGTTGTAAAGATCTAAATTTGAGTGGTATTTACGAATTATTTGGCTAGATATTAAAAAACTTTAATTTTTTTGAAGAAAGTAGTTGCATTTTGGATGAGTGATG
This sequence comes from Francisella sp. SYW-2, assembly GCF_008711475.1. Classification (NCBI taxonomy): domain Bacteria; kingdom Pseudomonadati; phylum Pseudomonadota; class Gammaproteobacteria; order Thiotrichales; family Francisellaceae; genus Francisella; species Francisella sp. SYW-2. The sequence goes on from NZ_VXKO01000013.1 coordinate 47,896, forward strand.
CGTATTATATGTCTTCACCGGCTGACGAGTGATGTTAACGGTTGGGAGTTAAGGCTTCTAAGATATTTAAGAGATATATTATATACAAACACTTTGTTAAAGAATTTGAGTATCAGTAGTTAGAGTCAGAATTTGAGAATTAAACTGAAGAGTTTGATCCTGGCTCAGATTGAACG
>NZ_VXKO01000014.1:0-47703 GCF_008711475.1 Francisella sp. SYW-2
ATTACCTAATGATTCTTCTAAACCTAAAAAGAAAAAATCCATAACTACTAAAAATATAAATATCTACGATATCTATATTTTACAAAAGTTCATAAGTTTAATGAAAGATTAAATCAACAGTCTTTCAAAGTTAAAACTTACATCTTTAAAGAAATTTTGAATTCTTCTATAGTTTGAAGATATTTTGTTATTGTTTTTAAAGTGGACAGCTATTTTTGATAGATTGACCGTTTGTGATGATATTAATCCAAGTAATAGATTGCTAAAGCAATCTATTCTTGACTTGTGCCAATTGAATATTTCAGATAGACTTCCTCTTAGCTGATTAAAGTACTTTTTCATCTTTCGCAAATAATGAATATATAAGGCTTTAATCAGTCCTTTCAATATTTTTTATCGTGTACAGAGGCTAATTACTTTAATTTCTTGAATACCCTAGATTTAATAATTTTCAACAAATTTTTATTCTTTTCTGCCTCAAGCAAATCTTCAAGTAATTTGATATACTCGTTACACTCTTTGATTGTAGCATCCCTAGATGCCAACTCAACTCTCTTAGAATCAAGTTCTTTAGCAATTGGGCTTTCACTATCAACCACAACTTCAGCTAACATACCTATAACCTCTTGTGCATCAATACGACTATAATTCTTTAAAACCAATTCCGAAAAGCGTTTAGGAGAAATTTTCTGTATATCACTATAAAATAATTCATAAAACTTAGGTTTATATTTCTTATCAAAAATATTAGCAACTTTAGCAGAAGCCGCTAAGTTTTCCATAGCCTGACCTTCAACTGAATTTTTATTCCACTCGCCCTGATCATGAACTCGCCATACAGACATTACTTCATTAAAATATTTAAATGGTCCAAAATTCAAAAATACCAAACTCATGTAAACATCCCCTCCGGTATGAAAATATCCTTCAACCGAGGCTCTAAACTTTCTATCATACCTATAGACCCATGAGCTAGTTTGAAAATAGCAATTACCTAAATACTCCTCGAATGTATACTCGGTCTTTCCCTGAGGAGGGACTGACACCAGTTCTGCCTCTTTACCATTCCTCAAATATCTACTAGCATGTGCAGAAGCCACAAAATGAGGATTTCGCTCAAGAAAATCAACCTGCTTTTGAAGTTTTAAAGAATCTGTCCAATAATCGTCACCATCGCAAAGAGCTATATACATAGCCTCAATATTCTGCATGATTCTAGGTATTTCTCTAGGTATCATTGTAATACCCTTACTCCATTGATTTTCTTTCTCAAATATTGGCTTTATAATACTTGGATATTTAAGCTGGTAATCTTTTATTATAGTTACTGTTCCATCTGTAGATGCATCATCTCGCACTATTATATTGAATGGAAAGTCTGTTTGTTGCATAAGAAAACTATCCAAAGTCTGACCTATGAATTGCTCTTGGTTATATGTCTGGCAGAGTATAGTTACCATATTGCCCTTATTAACATTTCTCCATTTGCTTATAATATTGTCCTCACTTCTTAACACCATAGATCCTCTAAATATAAATTATAATATCAATAATTATTGTAACATAAGCTTCAGCATCTTTTGAAAAGATCATATATTTATAGCAAGAAAAATCTTGGATTTAATAATTTTATTACGGTAGAATTTAGGTATTTAAACCTATAATTTCGTACATTAATAATGCTACCCATATTACACAACAAAGGTTAAATGTAATTATGTCATATTATACAAATGAAGAGCTTTACTCACTTGGGTTCAAAAATCTTGGCAAAAATGTGAAAATTAGCCGAAAAGCAAGTATCTATAATCATGATCAAATTGAAATTGGTGATAATTCAAGAATAGATGATTTTTGTGTTATCTCAGGAAAATTACAAATCGGCAGAAATGTTCACATAACACCTCAATGCTTAATTGCCGGTGGAGTCGAAGGGATTATTTTCGAGGATTTTACTACAGTTGCTTATGGAGTTAAAATTTTCACACAATCAGATGATTACAGTGGGGAGACCATGACAAACTCAACTATTCCTAAAATTTACAAAAAAGAATTATTTTCTAAGGTAACATTAAAAAAACATACAATTATTGGAGCTGGCTCTATAATTATGCCAGGCGTTATTTTAAATGAAGGTACTTCTGTTGGAGCCATGAGCCTAATTAACAAATCAACCGAAGCTTGGACAATATACGTAGGATCTCCAGCAAGAAAATTAAAAAACAGAAAAAAAGATTTGTTAAATCTTGAGAAACAATATACAAAAATCGAGAAACTATCATGATTAGATTTAATATCCCCTATCAATTTGATAACTCATTCAAAGAAAAAGAAACTTGTGGTGATAATAAATATACAAAGCTATGCCACAAATGGTTTGAAGATAAATTTAAGTGCAAAAAAGCTCTATTGACTACATCTTGCACCCATGCTTTAGAGATGGCTGCCATTTTGCTTGATATAAAAGAAGGTGATGAAATAATTATGCCTTCGTATACCTTTGTATCGACAGCAAATGCATTTGTTTTACGAGGTGCAAAAATAGTATTTGTTGATATTCGTCCAGATACCATGAATATAGATGAAACAAAAATAGAAGCTGCTATAACAGCAAACACTAAGGTTATTGTTCCAGTTCATTATGCGGGTATTGCATGTGATATGGATAGTATTATGACAATTGCCAGAAAACATAATCTCTTTGTTGTTGAAGATGCTGCTCAAGGTGTAATGTCTAGCTATAAAGGGAAGGCATTGGGCACCATAGGTGATATAGGTTGCTATAGTTTTCATGAAACAAAAAATTACTCCATGGGTGAGGGTGGGGCAATTATCATCAATAATGATAAATTCATCGAGAGAGCTGAAATCATAAGAGAAAAAGGAACAAATAGATCTAAATTTTTTAGAGGACAGATTGACAAATACAGTTGGGTTGATATAGGCTCTTCTTATTTACCAAGCGATATTTTAGCTTATTACTTGTATACTCAACTAGTAGTCGCCGATAGAATTAATGACAAGCGTTTAGGTTTATGGCAAAATTATTACACTAGTTTAAGATCACTCTCTGATAAAAAAATTATTGAATTGCCAACCATACCCGATAATTGTCAACATAATGGACACATGTTTTACATAAAAGTTAAAGATTTAAAAACGAGAGATAAATTAATTGGATTTTTAAAAGATAACAATATAACAGCACCTTTTCATTATGTTCCTTTGCACAGTTCTGAATATGGCAAACATAACACCAGATTCACAGGTAAAGATACTTTCACAACAACCGAAAGTGAAAGACTGTTAAGATTACCTCTATTCTATGATCTTGAACTAGAAACAGTTAAATATATAATAAAAAAAATAGAATTTTATTTTTATAACAATTAATTATTATAAAATTTTTTTCAGTGAATTTTAAATATATACACGCCCCCTATGAAAATTAAGTTATCTTCTAAGGAAAGTAGAAAAATCAGTAGAGTGAATTTTGAAACAAAAACTAGTGATCTTTGACTTTGCTGACACTATTGCGACCCTATCGCCATCAAAAGAAGAGCTACTTCACAACTTTATTTCTTATGAGATAGGAGGAATAGATGTCAGCTTATCTAAAATTAAGGAGGTTTAACACTATGCTTGCAATATTTTTTCACATAATTCAATTAATATAAAAAAATAAAGAAGAAAAAAAGATTTTTAAAACAGATATAACAACTCACTATTGATTATGCCTCCCCACTCAGTACCACACACAGAACACACCTTTGATGAAAGCTTATATGTTAATGAAATATTAAAAATCAAAGATCATTTTGATTTTATTGCAGTATGTATACACAGCTCATGTTATAAAAAAGGTCTTTGGGTCAACTCTTTTAAAAAGGCTGGAATACCTATCATTACAGGAGCTAATGCAGATGATAAATTTGGTCTTGTAAGAATGAATAGAATATTTAAACACTTCGAATACATGACTACCAATATTATTGGCTCACACGTCTTATATGCTGCATATACAGGATGTAAAGTATCAATATATGGTACATATCAAACATATTCGAAACAAGACTTTGTTGACGATCCTATTTTAAAAAGATTTCCATTTCTTCTTGATCATAATTTTGAACAAAATGAGTACAAGAATATAGTAAAAACATTTCCCTTCTTATTTACTCAGCCCCAGCTAGCCACACAAAACGTTGAATGGGCAGAGAAAGAAGCAGGTAAGGAGAATATGATTCCTATAAAATACTTGGCTGCATTTCTTCGTGGCTCTGATGACTTTTCTCAATCTACTGAATTACAAATACAACAGTATAAAAATTTCATAAAAGATAAAGATAAAGAGATAGACCTACTTAAACAATACATTATACAGCTTGAAAGTAACAAGTGGTATGATTTTGGACAAATGGGCTTAAAAGGTAAAGTATTTTTTTCTATTAGATACTTCTTTAAAAAGATTAGATTTTTAAGAAAAAAATCTTAAGTAAATCATAACATACCTACATAGTCTGGGAACTTTAATTAATTTTTAATTAATTACTAAGCATTTCTGACAAAGTCTAATTAACATTCATAATTAACTATTCCAAGAACTGCGCACTTTACTAAACATACTTATTAAGTCTTCATGAACATTATATAGCATTTTAATCTTCTTATTAGGAGAGATCACCACACTGAAGTCATCAACAACATATCTATAACTAGCAAAAACACAATATTCTGTTAATTCCACAACTCTCACAAAAAACAACTCCTAAACAGATCATGTTCAATATAAAAAGTTAATCTTCTCAAATTCATAGATTATTTACTCCAAAGAGTGAAACAGTCATTAATATGCTTGACAAATTTACCAACACCTACTTGGTACTCATCTTGACCTGATAGATCTTTTTTTAAATTAGGATAAGCTATACCAAAACCATAGACATTTTCAACTATTTCACCATTTTCTTTATTATAGTCTCGATTATTATTTCCATTAATTTTAAGTTTTCGTCTTTCAAAACCTATTGAGTAAATAGCTTTATTGACTACTGGTAAATATCTTTTAAGATTATGCTCACTACACTTCACTCTAATTAAATTCGTTAATAAATTATTTTCCAAAAACTCTCTTGACCATTCAGCAGCTACACCCTTTAAACCAGTATTATCATTTACAATACCATCTGGGGTATCAACCGCATATTTTATATCTTCAATATAAAAATTAACAATCTTTTTGACATTGTTTTCAACTAACGACTTAAGAATTAAAATAGCTGAATGTGACGATCCAAAAACTGCAACAATATCATCTACCGATACCACTTTAGATAATCTACTTGGATCGAGAGCAATATCCAAACCGATCTCTTGTACATCTTGATATAATGCTTTCTTCGGCTCAGCGCCAATTGCAACTATTGTTTTATTGCTTGTTATCTTTTGACCATTATCTAATGTTATAGTTACACTTTGGTCAGTAGATTTCACATCTATAGCCAACTGATTATATATATTTACCTTAGTTATCAATACTTTTGTTGAATGTTCAAGAGGTTTTACAATATCACTCAGATAACAAGTCTGATCTTCTGGCATTTTAAAAATATCAAAATCACTTTGTCTTTTTTTCAAATCAAAAGAATCATAAGTCAGTAAGAACTCTTTAACCCTCTTTACAGAAGTATTACCTGAAACATTGCGCCATTTTTTCCCTAGATCACCAACACAGAAATCCGAACATATCCAATGAATATTTTTACCATCCACATTCTCATCCAGAAGCTTAGCCACAGCTATTATTCCAGCTACTCCACCACCTATTACAGCCCACTCTTTTACCATAATCAATCCTTAACTATAATACCTTTGAACTTTACTCACAAATTTATCCAACTCCTCTTTTAATAAACTATTAACTCCAGCTGCAGCCTCTCTACCACCTCCGGTGGCGAATTGTGAACAAATATCAGCCGCACCAAATGGTTTATTTTTTGGAGCTCTTAGACTTATTAGACAATTACCATTGTCTTTTATTGTTGCAATTACTATAGCCTTATTACGATACTTATTTGCTAAATCATTACCCAAAGTCCCACTAACTCTTCTTGCCCATGGATGATTAGGAAGTTTAACTAGCTTGACATTATCAAAATCCTGGATATCTAAATTATCTAGATTTTTACTGTCATTTTCATAGCCATCTCTCAATTTATAAAAGCAAGAATGTTTATCCGCAATCACATCAAATGGAGTCTCATATCTCACTAACTCATGATATAAATCAGCTGGATGATAATACAAATCATCAATCGCACTACCATAACCATTATAGTTAATCAGCATCCCTAGCTCTTTTAGTTGAGCTTTTTGCTCACTATTTAGTTTAAGCAAATCTGCCTCATTGTCTGCCACATGATGCAAATTATCACCATACGCTGCTACAATTGCCCAAAGATGATATTTTTTACCTAAACTTTCACTAACTAATAATGCTGTACAAACATCTGCCGCTGTATTTATATGAGCTTTTAGTTTTGGATTTGAGATTAGCTTATCAGCCTGATGATGATCAAAATAAATTATTTGAGTGACATATTTTAGTAGCCTTTCTATATCTTGATAATTCTTATCATATGATATATCTAATACTGTCACAATTGCGTCATTAGCATCCTGATTAGAGAGATTCTTACATAGAGAAATATCTCTTTTGACTCCTGTTACTAGCCTATGATTATTACTAGCTACTGGCAATGCCTTGCGTAGCTGAATAAGTGATAATATCCCATCGGCATCACCGTTAAAAATATCTATATACATTACATATACCTTAGATTTTATTATTTGAAATTAGATAGTCAAAAATCTGCTTAGCACAATCCTCTACAGACTTTGCTTGAGTTAGGATATGTATATCTGAAGCAATAGACTTTTGATATGGTGATGTTATGCCTGTGAAATCTGCTATTTCTCCTGCTCTTGCTTTTTTATACAAACCTTTGGGATCTCTATTCTCACACTCTGATAATTCGGTATCTATATAAATTTCAATGAAGTTATTTTTGCCAATAAGCTCTCTTGCTTGCTCTCTATCGGATATATATGGCGAAATAAAAGCTGTACTAACTATAATCCCAGCATCTACAAAAAGCTTAGCAACCTCAGAAATACGTCTAATATTCTCGATACGACTAGATTCATCAAAACCTAAATCTTTATTTAGCCCATGGCGAACATTATCCCCGTCTAGCACATAGGTATGATAGCCTTTTTGATGTAGCATACGATCAACAGCATTTGCGATAGTTGACTTACCAGAGCCACTTAAACCCGTATACCAAAGCACTGTGGCTTTATGATTTTTTTGCTTAGCTCTTTCATCAGCTGAAACGCTAGTATCATGCCAAACGATATTTTTACTCACTTATATCTCCATTAATATAAAGGATAAATTATAGGTATCATAACACAGCAGGATACTACATATACGATTGAGACTGGCACCCCAGTTACGATAAAGTCCCGCCACTTATAGTTTGCAGCATTCATTACCATTAGATTAGTTTGATAACCATACGGAGTCAAGAAACTTGCAGATGCTGCGAACGCCACCCCAAGCACCACTGGAAACACATTGATACCAACACCTAATGCTAGATTATATGCAACCGGAAACATCAATGCAGCAGCAGCATTATTGGTTATAAACTCTGTCAACAATATTGTCGTGATAAAAATCCCTACAAATATAACTATGGCAGAATGTCCTGCTAAATATATGCGCGAAAAATCAGCAATAGTAGCTGCTAAACCAGTATTATCCATACTCGTTGCAATACATAATGAACTAGTCACTATCAACCAAACTTCAGTAGGGAAGCTATTTTTGATCTCATTAATAGATACACTCTTAGTTAATACCAAGATACCTAATAATATAAGCATCCCTGAAAACAGCGAATCCCCAGAAAAAACAGAATAAACAATAACAGCAATAAAACCAAATATTACCAAAGCCTCGCGCCAGCCTGTAATCACTCTTTTAGGCTCCACCCCTTTTATGACCAGAAAATTTTGGGATATATTAGCTCTACTTCTAAAATCATCGCCTGTAGCCAATAACAAAAAGTCTCCAGCTTTGATAATTAGCTTGCCAAGCTTACCAGAAATTTTTTCACCATCTCTACGTACAGCAACTACAGCAGCATCAAATTTTGATCTAAACTCAATTTCTTTGAGACTTTTACCAACTATACTCGAATCTTGCTTAACAAGAACTTCTGTTAACTGAAAAGTATCAAAGCCCTCTGTTTGAGCATATAACCGCAAACCATCAAACTGATTTAATATCGAAACTTTTTGGATATCTCCAGAAAATAATAACTTGTCTCCCTCTGCAAGAATATCATGGGGTTTGACAGGACACATCCTATCACCACTCTTGGTTATAATCTCAGCAAGGAATAAGTCCTCGAGATGTCGTAATCCAGCTCTTTCAATACTTTTGCCAATAAGTGATGATTTAGCAAGCACTTCGGCCTCAACCATATAGCTATTATAGCTATTAATTTGTGGTTCTTTTTTGGGCAGAAATTTACTAGTAAAATATAATGTTATGCAACCGAATACAGTTACCACAGCTCCAACAATTGTAAAATCAAAGAAACCGAAACCTTTAGATCCAGTCGCAGCTGAGTACATACTACTGACAACTAGATTTGTTGAGGTACCAATTAATGTCAAAGTACCGCCCATAATAGTTGCATATGACATCGGTATCAAAAGTCGCGATGGTAGAACTGCTTTTGAGTTATTAATAGCTTTGATAAGAATAGCTACAACTGCGGTATTATTTAGCACAGACGATGATATAGCTGAAATACCCAAAACCTTTATTAGGGTTTTTTTCTCCGTCTTGGCAATCAGTAGATTTTGTAACTTGCGTAATACACTTGTTTTTTCAATCACTGATGCAAGTATCATGATGATTACTAATGTAACCAAAGATGCATTAGATGCATTACCCAATAGCTCTTTTTGGTTAACCCAACCAAAAGCAAAACAAGCAAACATCACCACACCAAAAATCATCAATGTTTTGTGCTGATAAAAGCAAAGCAACACAAGCATAACAATAATCATCAAAAATAGTAAAATAGCACTCATATAGCTAATCTCTTAAATTTTTAGCACCCCAATGAGGAAAATGCTTACGAATAAGAGCATTTAATTCTAACTCAAACTCTGAGTAACTATGAGCATGATCTCTAAGCTCTCCATCAGCAAGTGGTTTGATAATCATACCAGCACCAACAGTTGCATTAGACAATCTGTCTATAACTATGAATGCTCCTGTAGCTCTATTTTTTTGATAATCATCAAAACAAACAGGCTCTGACAATTTTAGCTCAACTGCACCTATTTCATTTAGATCCAATTTACCACAATCAATATCTTTGAGTGTGTTTATATCTGTTTTGTAATTAAACTTATGTACCGAGCCTGTCACTTGCTTAGTCAAAAACTTGACATAATAATCTTTATTTTCTACTAGTGGTTGCTCATGCATCCAAACGATATGTGCTTTGATGTTAGATGACACATGTGAGATAGAATCCTTATGAACAATCATATCACCACGACTAATATCAACCTCATCATTTGTTGTTAGAGTCACGGCTTGCCCAGCCTCTGCAAATTCTAGGTCTCCATCAAATGATACTATCGACTTAATGGTAGTAATCTTACCACTAGGCATAACTCTGATAGTATCTCCAACACTGACTTTGCCAGATACTACAGTCCCTTGGAAGCCTCTAAAATCTGAGTTAGGTCTACTCACTAACTGCACCGGAAAACGAAACTCGTCACTAACTGATTGTTCTATCTTCAAAGTTCCTAGATAGTGAATTAGTGCGGAGCCTCTAAACCATGGCATATTTTCACTTTTAGTCACTACATTATCGCCCTTTAGCGCTGATATCGGTACAAACCTAATATCTGGTATCTCAAGACTTCCTGCTAGTTTTAGATAATCATCTTGGATTGCCTTATAAACTTGTTGCGAGTAGCCTACTGCATCCATTTTATTCACAGCTACTATCACATGCTTGATACCTAAGAGTGAACAAATGAAACTATGTCTACGAGTTTGAGTTTGTACTCCGTTCCTAGCATCAACTAGGATTATCGCCAAATCACAGTTTGATGCGCCTGTTGCCATATTACGCGTGTACTGTTCATGCCCTGGTGTATCAGCTATGATAAATTTACGCTTATCAGTAGAGAAATATCTATATGCTACATCTATGGTGATACCTTGCTCTCTCTCAGACTGTAAACCGTCGACAAGTAATGCTAAATCAATATCATCACCTTGTGTACCAACTTTCTTACTATCTTCTGTAATAGCAGCTAGCTGATCCTCAAATATCATCTTACTATCATGTAAGAGCCTTCCAATTAAGGTACTCTTACCATCATCTACACTTCCACATGTGATAAATCTCAGCAATTCTTTTTGCTCATGTTGTTTAAGATACTGTTCAATATTTGTCGCTATTAAGTTTGATTGGTGTGACATTTTTGCTCCTTAGAAATAAGTATTGAGTTTCCAGCGTTCAGAACTTAGAATTTTGATTTTAGTTTATATTGAAGTCCTACAATCATTTTTAAAATCTCTTCAATTTCCATCTTCCAACTTAAAACCAACCTCTTTTTCAATGTATGTTATTTCAATACCAGTATATATTTGTGTTATTAAGTCTGCAGATGATCCTTTAGCTATTTCAAGAAATCTTAGTTGCTCTTTTATAGATTCTTTCTCCATACCCTCTGCAATATTCGAAGCAATAGATAAACTACTTTTTGTAATTTGGTCTTTAAATCCAAAATCTTTACATTGTACAAAATATTTATAGATATCTACACTAACTCTAGAACTTCTCTTCCAGACATCTAAATTTTCACATCTCATAATAAAATATCTCTGAATTCTTAACTCTGAAAACTGAGCTCTATTTCTAACCGAAGATTAGAAATACCCCTCAATTTTCTTCTTTTCCATAGATCCAGAACTATCTTTATCTATAGCTCGACCTTGGCGCTCAGATGTTTTGGTTAGTAACATTTCTTGGATAATCTCTGGTAGAGTATCAGCCTCTGACTCTATAGCTCCAGTTAGTGGATAACAACCTAATGTCCTGAATCTAACTTTTTTATTTACAGCCTTTTGTCTTAGTTCAACAGGTGTTCTATCATCATCAACCATCATCAAGATACCATCATGTTCAACCACTGGTCTTTCTTTGGCAAAGTATAAACTTGGGATCTTGATATTCTCCATATAAATATATTGCCAAATATCTAACTCTGTCCAGTTTGAGAGTGGAAAGACTCTGATACTCTCACCTTTGTCTACCATACCATTATAGATATTCCATAGCTCTGGTCTTTGGTTTTTAGGATCCCAGCGATGATTTTTATCCCTAAATGAAAATACTCGCTCTTTAGCACGCGATTTCTCTTCATCACGGCGAGCACCGCCAAATGCAGCATCATACTTACCTTTATTTAAAGCTTGCTTGAGTGATTGAGTTTTCATAATATCGGTATGTTTTGCACTACCATGTGAGAATGGCCCTACACCCTGGTCAATCCCATCTTGATTAATATGTACCAAAAGCTCAAAATCATACTCTTTTGCCATACTATCTCTAAACTCTATCATCTCCTTAAATTTCCATGTAGTATCAACATGAAGCAAAGGAAATGGAATCTTACCAGGATAAAAAGCCTTACGCGCCAAATGAAGCAATACTGAAGAGTCTTTACCTACAGAATATAGCATCACAGGATTCTCAAATTGTGCAACTACCTCTCTAAATATCTCTATTGACTCATTTTCAAGTTTTTTTAGATGTGTTTGCATGGTAAATAAATAATTTAAATACAATAGCTATTAATTATACATACTAACATTTTTTTTTGAAAAAAAATTAGATCGTGTCCTACAAAAAATATAGATTAATCAGGATTATCAAATTGCACAACTTAAATTAGGACTATTATGCTATTTTTCAACTTTTTTACAACCATCCAACTTATACTTAGCGCAATTGAGTTACGCTACTTAGACTTGCAAAACTTTACACTTAGCAATAGAATGTTGGATTACTTTAGCTTGCCAAATCAATGGTCATGAAGAATATTAAAAATATAGATAGTCTAAGAGCTTTAGCAGTAATCTCTGTTGTATTATTCCACTTAGATGTAAGTTGGGTCAAATCTAGTTTTTTAGGTGTAGATATCTTTTTTGTTATCTCTGTTTTTTTAATCACTAGAATAATTATCAAAGATTTAAGTAATGATAGTTTCTCTATAAAGAATTTTTATCTCAGAAGAATGCGAAGAATACTTCCTGCGCTAATAACTGTTTTAGTTTTCACAACTATATTTACTTGGTTAATTTTATTACCACAAGATTTAAAAAAGGGTCTAGATAACTTTAGCTTGTCAAAAATCATTGATGGAGCTATATTTTATCTATGTTTGGATGGTATAAAAAACGTTCGCATATTTCAGATGCTAAAATTAGAGAGATTTTGAAGTGTTTCTGCTTGGATTTAACAGCGACAAATACGAGTAAAATAACTAATGTTAGCAGAGTAACAATTAACCGCTATTTTGATAGATTTCGTAAAATAATTCTATTATCTGATGAAAAATTCTTAGCATCTACTGGAGAGTTTGAACTAGATGAGTCTTATTTTGGAGCTAAACGAGTACGAGGTAAGCGTGGTCGTGGAGCTGTAGGTAAAACACCAGTACTTGGTGTTTTAAAGCGAAATGAAAACAATAAAGTCTATGTTTCTATTGTGCCAAACTGCTCTAAAGAGTCCTTAATGCCTATAATACAGGGCAAAATACTCGAAAACAGTACAATCTATACTGATGGCTGGAAAGCATATGATGGACTAATTCTTAACGGTTATGATCACTACCGAATTTATCATTCTCACAATGAGTTTGCTCGTGGTAAAAACCATGTTAATGGTATAGAGTCATTTTGGTCTTTTTCTAAAAGAAGACTTGCTAAATTTAATGGATTAAGTGATGATAAGTTTGTCTTACACTTAAAAGAGTGTGAGTTTAGGTGGAATAACAAAGATAATGATTTATATAAAATCATGTGCTCTTTAGTAAGAAAATTTAGTACTAAAGTTATCTAGACCCATAAATAAATAATTAGCTACTAATTTACGAATAAACTTTCATATTTTAAAAGAATGCTGAATTGTACTAGCAAGTTAATCTTCTTAACGCATGACAATATTATACTTAAATCAAAATTCACTTGCATATAATTTACAGCGTAGACATAAAAAGTATTTTAATACTATAGATTTTTAAAGTATTCAATAAAATCTGTTTTATACGGATTTATAAAGTATGTGCTTACATCATTTCTATTTTTATAGAAAGTTCTCATTTCTTGAGTAATCTGTTCCCCATTTTCAAAAATACCAAAGAACCACCAACGGTCTGGAATATTTTGCTCGGCAAACCTCTCTTTTACTAACCTCTCATACCACTTCCATAACTCATATACTTCCACATTATCTTTCGCATACCTAGATGTCATAGCCTCTCCAACAGGACCAAACTTAGTAAAATGATAAAACCGTAATAAATATTTTTTATTAACGAGTATCTTACCATCTTCAGTTATAGAAATTTTCCTTTTACTAATATTCCAACTAGCTACATTATACCCAGGGTCTTTTAAAATCTTAACATTTTCAAAAAAAACTGGAACATGATCACACCATCTTTGATCAGTAAAAAGACCATTACAAACATCATCATAACAATACTTTAACAGTCGGTCACTCCACCACTTTGCAAACTTTCTGCCTTCTTTCCTAGTACTAATTGCAACAAAACCTAGGTTATATATCCCATACTTTAAAGAACCAATTTCATTGTCTAATATTGCCATATCATTTTTATCTGGCTCTAATTGATGAGGCGTTAGAATAATATCATAAACATCTAGTAAATCTGCGATAGGTTTTAATGTTTCAAATACCGCAATATCAGGATCTAGATATATTATCTTATCAGCACCACTATTAGCAAGTAAATCTAGCACCGGGCCTTTAACAGCAGTACACATTTCAACAATATTATGTTTAAACATCCAAGACTTAATATTATCAACATCTAAATCTTGTCCCCATATGACACTATCAAAATACTCCTCATCCAAATTTAGCTTAAAGCCCAAAGGTTCTTTATCTGTAATTAAGGCTACAAAATCCCAATCAGGATGAAACCTCTTAAAACTCCATGCCAAAAGCCTTGCCTTATCGATATAACTAAATGTGAAGCTTGTGAAACAAATTACCTTTTCCATAATTAACCCCTACTAGTTATCAATGATGCTGTAATATTACTCGACAGTAATTTCTTTTCATTATATACTTCAATCTCATCCATCAAAGTCTCAATTTTGCCACTATCAAAACCAGTCATAAGTTCTTGTTCATCATTAAAAACAATTCCACAACTTTCTGTTTCCACTAAAGAGGCAATATTTCCACTATTTTTATTAGTTATTATGCTTGCACCAGCAGCGAGAGCCTCATATGCTACAATATTATAAGTTTCAGGCCACGTGGACCATAAAAATGCAATATCTACACACTCATTAGCTATTGATTTTTGCATTAAATTAAAGTCATCCTTATTAGCAGATACCTCTACAAATTTAATCTCTCCAATAAAATCATGTATATTTGATCCTATGTGGATAAACTCATACCTACAATCATCTTTAAACTTATTATATAATTCTTTAAATATATGCCAGCCCTTGTGAAATACCGAATGCCCAATATAGGCAATTTTAATACTTTTAGACTTATCTCTATTGCGTACGTTTATTGTAGTCGATACACTCCTATGATTTAAAACTGATATTTGATTATACTTATAATTGCTTTTCTCCATCCATAAATTTCTTGCAAATATGGATGGTGCTAATACATCAAACGATATATTATCAAATAGCTCTGCGATCATGGATATATGCTTTTTCCTTTTCTGCCCATAAAAACATATATTGCATGCTTGAGAAGCATAATGAGGTGCTCCACAGTATGAGAGAGAATTTCTTAACAAATTATACCCTTCACAAATAGAAAAATAATCATGAATCCAAAAAAAACTTTTTCTAAAAGCTAGAAGTTTAGATATTTTTATTATAGTCTCTACACTATGCCCTAAAAGAGAGTGAACTATAAGGTATGAAGTGTTTTTTTTCAAAACCTCTAATGATTTTAAAAGCTGAATAGAATTAAAGGCACCTATAGATAGTCCATTTATAGTTATATTTAAGTTATAATTTTGATGATTTAATAAATAACTTCTAACTATTGATGGAGAAAAATGGATGTAGACAATATCATTTTCATTCAGATGTTCCTGCTCATCCAATATACACAACTGAACTCCCCCAACATGTTTAGCATAATTATCATGACTAAATGATAAAACAATTTTTTTATCAACTAATGTCTCTAGTTTGTCATCAAGAACTAAAGTATTATCATAAAGCTTAAGAGAATCTTCAGACCTATGTCTTTCTAAATTATATAATATATCTTTTTTATATCCTATTTGTTCCTTTATAAAATCAACTTTATCATTTTGATGGCTATCCGTACTATCTGTAATTTCATAATCTATAACGATTTCTTTTTCTTCTTTTTCTTCTGTGATGACTTTTTTATTCTTAGTTACAATAAAGTGTACTAATGGGTTGAGATCTCCTACATCATTGTCTTCAAGATATTTATTTGTATTAAAATTAGGACTTGGATTATAACTTTCTTTTACTCCGTATCTCAAATAATGCATAATTGGATCAATATCTCTAACACGGACTTCAGGATATTTAAAAAGATAATATTTATAATCAAATAAATCACTACCTTTAATTATTCTACTCCACTTTTTATATCTTAGATATTTTTTTATCATTTTAGAAATACCTTCTTTATTCTTCTTAATATTTTTTTAACTATTCTAACAGGTTTTGATACTTTCCAGCTAGTGCTTGTGTATACCTCAGTTAACTCACTCTCTAATTGAGATACATATCTATTTCTAGCCTCTAACTTAGATAATGTCTGCTTTAACTCATAGCTCACCTTATTCAATTTAAAATCTTTTTCACTTAAGTCTTGATTTCTTTGAGCTAGCTTTTGATCCTTTTGAGCCAACTCTTGATCCTTTTGAGCCAACTCTTGATCCTTTTGAGCCAACTCTTGATCCTTTTGAGCCAACTCTTGATCCTTTTGAGCCAACTCTTGATCCTTTTGAGCCAACTCTTGATCTTTTTCAGATTCTTTACTTTTGAAATCATCAATTATGGTCAAAGCAGAATCAGCTATATTAATAAACTGAAAGTTTAATACTAGCTTTTTTAACCCTTCAAAACACGATACATCAAGATATATTTGAGGATCAGAATCGTCGAAATAATAAACACTGTCACATACATAAGAAGCATTTGAATAACATACCGAAGCTTCTATATCATCACAAAAAATACTGTTTATCTTGACAATACATGAGGTAGTTAAGGGGTCAATTCTTATTTTGTTAACAGTATCATACTTGCTTAAATCAAATATTATTTCTTGACTTTGGCCGTTTTGCAAAACATCAAAACATATAGAATCTACTTCGTCGTATCCATTTCCAGAATTAATATATCCTTGGATATAACTTCTGGAATCACTTATTTGATGATACTCTTCACTCCAGAGTCTAACCTTGTATTTGGCAGCCTCACCTTCTTTCAGCACCATCAAAAGATTATCGTTATAAAAAATTTTTTTATAATCAAATAACTCATCCATTAAAGCTTCGCATTCATTAACAATGCAACCTTGGTTAAAGTTATTTTTCATTTCCAATATGCTTTTTACAATTTTTGGAGCAATATCTTTGGGATTTATCATCGGTGAGTTATGATGCTTCAATCCTTGCTCTAAGAATTCTGATATCAGATTTTCATTATCATTATACTTACTTCTAAAATTTATATTCAATTTCAGAGTCATATATTCAACAACAAATAATGTATTAGATAAGAGATCATCAAAACTAACAAAAACTCTATCATACAATCTACTAAATTTTTCTGCAAATAAAAAGTGATAAGCCCAAAGTAACATCGCTTTATTTATAGACATACTATTTCTTTTACTTAATGACCTAGCAACCTCCAGAGGATTTCTGTATGGAATAATAATTTTTATATCAACATCAAGTGTGTTTAAAGCCTTCTCCCATAATGGAAACAACAAACACATTCTAGGATCCTTAATAGCAAATATTGTTGAAGTTCCAAACTCTTCTCTTATGAGATTAATTAAATCATCAACATAACACTGTAAGTTCTTTAGTTTATCAACACTAAAAAATTCATCATCCCAACTACTATCAATAGAGCCAAGCATTTTATCATTGAACTGTTGAATTCTAGAATTTTCAAAATAACCCTTTTCATTGTCATCATCACCAACAGTAGTATTGCCAAGATACACATCCAACATACTCAACAGTCCTGTCAATGCAGAAGTACCACTTCTATGCATACCTAATACTAAAATACATGTTTGTTTATTACTCATTTCACTCGCTCCTTCAAAATTCCTCTAATCATGGCTATATCGACCAACTCATGTATAAATATACACTCTCATTATTCAACATTTACATCTACTTTTATTTTAAAGTCTATGGGGCCTATAGACTGAGAACGATCTTCATTATCCAACACTCTAAAACAATAAGAGTCCAATATTCTATGCATAAAACCACTTTCATTACGAACTCCACAATTAAAAAAATATTCCCCCGAAACTAAATTACACTCCCAATACCATTTCATTTCAACCTTATGACTAGTTACTTTTGTATATTTCAATCTCTCAGGATAATGTCCACCACCATACATATAACCTGATACATTTTTAATCATCATAGCAGCTAAATAACTACCTCCTAAATCTCTGAATAAGATATCGTAACAAAAAGCATAACTAACTCCTTGAGTCAAAACATTAACCTCTTTGCCTTCAACGGTAGTAATCTTCACATTACTAATTTTTGCGCCTTTCTCTTCATAATATACTGTCGACTGAGGTTTCAAAGAAGGATCATAAAAATCTTCTATAATCTTAATATTTTGCTCTTCTTTGACACTATTTTCGAGGTTGCTGTGTTTGTCATCAGCTGATTTTTTTATTTCTTTATTTTTAGAATTTTTCAATTCTGTAAATTCTTTTATGATTTGATCTCTATCGACTTTAGCCTCATCGAAATGCTTCATATATAGACTTGTTACTAACTTAGGACTTCCATCAATTATATAGTCTCCCTTACTAAGCCAAATTGCTCGATCACAGAGATTAACTATACTTTGCTCACTATGGCTTACAAAAAGTATAGTAGCTCCACTATTTTTGATTTCTTCCATTTTTGCAAAGCACTTCCTCTGAAATGCAGTATCACCAACCGCCAATGCTTCATCAACTATCAAAACATCAGGTTCTATATTTATAGAAACTGCAAACGCAAGTCTTGCACTCATACCACTACTGTATGTCTTAACTGGCTGATGTATATGCTCTCCAATATCTGCAAAATTAAGTATATCTTGAAGCCTAGTCTCCATCTCTTCTCTTGTTCTACCATTGAGCATACCATACAGATAAATATTTTCCATGCCTGTATATTCAGGATTGAATGCACCACCTAATTCAAGAATTGCTGATATCCTGCCATTAACTACAACGCTACCACTAGTAGGAGTTAGCACACCAGTTATCATCTTAAGCAATGTTGACTTTCCACTTCCATTTCGACCGATGATACCAACAACCTCACCTCTTCTAATTGTAAAACTCACATTATTGAGCGCAAAAAAGTCATGATGATATTTTTTTTTGAAAGGATGTATAGATTCTTTAAATCTATCTACATGATTATCATAGAGTTTATATGACTTTGTTAAATTTTTAATTTCAATTGCTATATTATTTCTCATCTTACAACACATCCGCAAAGTGAGGCTTAAGCTTTCTAAACATTGACATTCCTAAAATACATACACATATAAGCAAGACCCAATTGTAAATTGTTACAATAGGCTTATCCCAAAACCATATATGATTGATCATACTATCTCTATAACCATTAACTATATAGTATGCAGGATTTAGCTCCATTATATATTGATATCTCGCAGGCATCATACTTAATGGCCACATAATAGGTGTCAACCAAAATAGAAATTGAATTATAACTGCTACAATTTGCCCCACATCTCTAAAGAAAACTATCACCGAACTAGTAAACCAAGAAAGCCCTAAAATGAAAACAAAGGCAAAAAGCGTATAGTAAGCTACTTGCAACCAATAGATTGATGGATAGTAACCATACAAAATAAACATAAAAAATAGAAACAATACAAAAAACAAATGAATAAAAAAAGCTGACATGATAGGTACTATCGGCAGTAATGATACTCTAAACACTATTTTACTTACCAGATACCGATTAGCAATAATGGCACCACTTCCACCGGATACAGCTTCAGCAATAAAAAACCATGGTATCATTGCTGACATCAACCACAGTATAAAAGGGATCCCTTGCACAGGCTGACTCCTAAAACCAACAGAGAAAATAAACCACATTATCAATATTGTCACTAGAGGCTGAACAAATGCCCAAATAATTCCAAAAAAATTATTGAGATACCTATCTTTTAAATCAGTTCTCGACAATGACAATAGCAAATATCTATTAGCATATATTTCTTTTATAAATTTTAGATATTTCATATAAAATTAGTTATCCCAAATAAAACTCAATAGTTTCTTTAAACATTTTCTCAAAGTCTTGTGATGGTTTCCAACCTAACTCATTTTGGATCTTACTATTATCTATAGCATATCTCCAGTCATGTCCTTTTCTATCTTCGACAAATGATATTAATCTATTATGTGGAGCATTCTCTGGTTTGTACTCATCCATTAGCTTACATATAGTATTTATAAGTGTCAGATTATCAACCTCATTAATACCTCCTATATTATACACTTCGCCTATAGTGCCTTTTTCAACTACTGTTTGTATAGCATCACAATGATCTACCACATACAGCCAATCACGAATATTTGAACCATCTCCGTATACCGGAATAGGCTTTTGGTTAATACAACTATTAATCACAACTGGTATCAACTTCTCAGGATGTTGATATGGTCCATAGTTATTTGAGCAATTTGAAATCGTAACTGGTAATTTATAAGTATGATGATATGCCCTAGCAATATGATCAGACCCTGCCTTAGATGCTGAATATGGAGAGTTAGGCTCATATGCCTTTGTCTCTGTGAATGCCGGATCATCTTTTGATAATGTACCATACACCTCATCTGTAGATACATGATGGAACTTACAATTAGTTTCATCTAACCCTAACTCATCTAACCAATATCTTTTAGCACAATTTAAAAGTGTAAATGTACCTATTACATTCGTCTCTAAAAATACCTTAGGATTAGCAATTGAGTTATCTACATGAGATTCTGCTGCAAAATGAACTATAGTTTCAATATTATGATTCTTAAGAGTTTCATACACTAAAGTCTCATCACATATATCACCTTTGATAAAAGTATGATTATGCTCATTTTCTAGATCATTCAGATTATCTAAGCTACCAGCATAAGTAAGCTTATCATAAGATACTATTTTCACATCATTATATCTTGATAACATCATACGCACATAATTACTACCTATAAAACCAGCTGATCCCGTTACTAATATGTTTTTAGGTTTATAGTCCATTTATATATTCCTTTATTAGTTTAAATATTATTTTGATATTTTAAAACTTTATAGAGTAATTATAGCTTATTATTGACTATTAGTTAATCGTCAATTAATTTCATAAGTGAATTTTAAGTTATGCATTACAACTGAGTAAGATAATAATATGTCCATGTCATTCTCACGCAGGTGGAAATCTTTATCACACGTCGCTAGTTATGAGATATAGTCTTAACGGCTATAACGACAAAGAGCATGACCCTAGTTCTATGGATTACTTATCACTCAGAATCCTAGTTATACAATCTTTCAGTGAGTCTTTCCAGTACGGTATCTTTATATCGAAATCAGACTTTATCTTACTCTTATTAAGTACACTATAATGCGGACGCTTCGCAGGTGTTGGATAGTCGACTGTTTCTATAGGACTGATCTGACAGTCTATTTTTGCAATGCTCATGATTTCTTTAGCAAAATCATACCAACTAGTCACACCCTCGTTACTATAATTATAAATTTTGAATTTTGAATTTTGAATTTTTGGAAGTATATCCAAAATAGCTTTTGCTAAGTCTTTAGCATAAGTAGGAGTACCTACTTGATCATATATCACACCTAAAGAATCTCGCTCTCTACCTAGGCGAAGCATTGTTTTGACAAAATTATTACCATAGTAGGAATAAACCCATGATGTCCTGATAATTATTGAATCTTTGGGATTTATATCCAGAATTGCTTGTTCACCAGCAAGCTTGGTAGCACCATAAACACCTTGTGGATTTGTCTGATCACCTTCAAGATATGGCCTATAGTTATGACCATCAAAGACATAGTCTGTAGATACGTGCACTAGTTTTATATCATACTCTTTTGCAATTTTAGCAATATTTGCAACAGCTAGATGATTTATTTTATCAGCTTTTTCGATATCTGACTCAGCCTTGTCAACAGCCGTATATGCAGCGCAATTAATGATAACGCGTATGTCATTATCAATAGTAAATTGCTTAACAGCCTCGTGATCTGTAATATCTAAGGACTTACTATCTGCAAATATAAATGTGTAATTTTGAATTTCCAATTTTGAATTAGATACCAACTCTTTTAACTCAGAGCCTAATTGACCATTGCTACCTGTTACTAATACTTTCATAATTCTTAATGCTTAATGTTAAATGCTTAATGCTTAGTGTTTAATGTTTAATGTTTAATGTTTAATGTTTAATGTTTAATGTTTAATGTTTAATGTTTAATGTTTAATGTTTAATGTTTAATGTTTAATGTTTAATGTTTATTAAAATATTTTGCGCTATATCAAATTACTCATCAACTACTAATTCAAAATTTATAATTCAAAATTCAGCATTAATAATAACTCTTACCATACTCAAATAAATCAACTGTCTCATTCAATTTCGGTTGAACCCTATCTTTTGCTGACAACTTGAGCTTATCAGCAGGCACTTGCCAATCTATAGCGATACTCTCATCATCAAAAGCGATACCTCTATCACACTCCGGAGAGTAATAACTATCGACCTTATATGCAAATACAGTATCGTCTTCTAAAACCACAAAGCCATGAGCAAACCCTCTAGGAA
Source organism: Francisella sp. SYW-2 (assembly GCF_008711475.1). Classification (NCBI taxonomy): domain Bacteria; kingdom Pseudomonadati; phylum Pseudomonadota; class Gammaproteobacteria; order Thiotrichales; family Francisellaceae; genus Francisella; species Francisella sp. SYW-2. The sequence continues at coordinate 22,527 of NZ_VXKO01000014.1, forward strand.
TTAATAGTTGTTTTTTATTTTCAGCACTTAACTCTACTGCCACATGTTGACCAAAAGTAGGACTACCTTTACGAATATCTACAGCAACATCTAGCACTCTACCTTGAATAACCCTAACAAGCTTGGTTTGTGCATGTGGAGCTAGCTGATAATGTAAGCCTCTAAGCACTCCATAAGAGCTCTTAGACTCATTATCTTGACAGAAGTTGATCTTATAACCCAAGAAATCAAAGAGTTTATCTTCTCGAAAAGTCTCTACAAAATAACCTCTATCATCACCGTGAACAGTAGGCTCACAAATAACAACATCATTAATATGTGTACGTGTAAATTTCATCGTGGTACTGCTCGCTCTTTTGCTCTCTTGATCAAATACTGACCATATTGATTTTTCTTGAGTGGTTGTGCTAGTTTAAGAAGTTGCTCTTTTGAGATATATCTCATCTCATAAGCGATCTCCTCAAGACACGCAACCTTTAATCCTTGTCTATCTTCTATAGTTTGGATAAAGTTACTCGCAGCCAACATACTCTCATGTGTACCAGTATCAAGCCATGCATACCCTCTACCCATAGTATTAACTTTAAGGCGTGCTTCATCAAGATACATCTGATTAAGTGTAGAAATCTCTAGCTCCCCTCTCTCAGACGGTTGTACTTGCTTAGCCTTAACCACTACATCACTAGGATAGAAGTATAAGCCTACAACCGCATAGTTTGATTTTGGTTTCTTTGGTTTCTCTTCGATACTGACAACATTACCTTCAGCATCAAAATCTGCAACACCGTATCTCTCTGGATCATCAACATAGTAACCAAAAATGCTAGCGCAATTTTCTTTCTCTACATTTTGGATACTTTCAGCAAACATCTCTGGTAGACCATGACCATAGAAAATATTATCACCAAGTACAAGACAAGCTGAATCACCAGCCAAAAATTCCTCAGCTAATATAAAAGCTTGAGCAAGCCCATCAGGACTAGGCTGTATAATATACTCAAGATTGATACCAAGATCAGAACCATCTCCTAAAAGATTCTTAAAACTAGGCTGATCTTGTTCTGTTGTAATTATTAGAATATCTTTCAGACCTGCTAGCATAAGTACAGATAAAGGATAATAGATCAAAGGTTTATCATATATGGGAGTAAGTTGCTTACTCACACCTTTTGTAATTGGATATAGTCTAGTACCACTACCACCTGCTAATATTATACCTTTCACAATAAACACCCCAATAGAACAAATCGATAACTATAAGATAGTATACGAATAGCGATCTAAAATTTCAATCACAGAGCTAGGTATATTGAAAATATTGTAAGAAATAAAAATTATAGATAAAAAACTATGACTTCGAAAGATACCAGTCATAAATTTTTCTGATACCATTTTCAAGTTCAACCTTGTGCTTCCATCCAAGAGAATGAAGCTTAGAAGGATCTGTGAGTTTAACCATTGTACCATCTGGCTTATCAGCATTAAACTTAAGTTCACCCTTAAAGTCAATAATACCCTTAATAAGCTCAGCTAACTCTCTGATAGAAATATCAACTCCAGTACCGATATTAATATGAGTATTTCTTATCTCTTTAGCATCTTTAGAATAGGTGTCTTTGAAGTCTCTATTTTCTAATAAAAACACACATGCATCAGCCATATCTTCAGAATATAAAAATTCTCTTCTTGGTTTACCTGTCCCCCATATTTCAATAGCAGTGTTAAATTTTGAATTTTCAATGTTTAATTGTATACCGTACTTCTCAAGTATAGCCAAGATTTCTTCTTGAGAAGATTTATGATCTACTCCTTCAATAGGGCTAGTTTTTAAGTCGGCTCTGATAGCATCCCAGTCGCTGCTTTCAAGACATTTACCTAAATGAGCCTTTCTTATCAAAGCAGGAAGAACATGCGACTTTTCAAGATTGAAGTTATCATTTGGCCCATATAGATTTGTTGGCATCACAGATATAAAGTTTGTGCCATACTGCAAATTATAGCTCTCACACATCTTGATACCAGCTATCTTAGCGATAGCATACGGCTCATTAGTATACTCTAACGGACTAGTTAATAAACAATTTTCTGGCATAGGCTGTGGAGCCTCTTTAGGATATATACATGTACTACCCAAAAATAGAAGCTTCTTCACACCATTTACATAACTTTGATGAATAACATTATTTTGAATCTGAATATTATCGTAAATAAATTCTGCTCGATAAGTATTGTTCGCAACAATTCCACCAACTTTAGCTGCCGCTAAAATCACATACTCAGGCCTTTCAACTTTAAAAAAATCCTCAACAGCTTTTTGATTAGTTAAATCAAGCTCAGCATGAGTTCTCAATACTAGATTAGTATAGCCTTTAGATTGAAGGTTTTTAACAATAGCTGAGCCAACTAAACCTCTATGACCAGCTACATATATCTTGCTATCTTTATGCATTTTAAATAATTCCTTACTCAAAATAACTCATAATTTTATAGCCACCATCTTTTAGGTAAACATCCTTCGTCATCAGCTTTAAATCACTTTCCATCATATCATTTACAAGATGCTCAAGATCATATTCTCTACTCCAACCTAATTTTTGTTCAGCTTTTGTAGGATCACCTAATAATAGATCTACTTCTGTAGGTCTGAAATATCTAGGATCTACACAAACAACTACCTGACCTTCTGATATATGAGATAAGTCAACACCTGCTTTTTCAGCTCTAGCTAAATCTACTGAATCAACCACACCGATCTCATCAACACCTTCATTTTCAAATCTAAGGTTAATACCTGCATAAGCAAATGATAATTTGACAAAATCTCTAACGGTAGTAGTCTGACCGGTAGCAATCACCCAATCTTCTGGTTGATCTGCTTGCAGAATCATCCACATCATTCTTACATAATCTTTTGCATGACCCCAGTCTCTCTTGGCATCTAGATTACCTAGATACAGCTTGTCTTGAAGATTAAGCGCTATCTTAGATGCCGCTCTTGTAATCTTTCTAGTCACAAAGGTCTCACCACGCACTGGAGACTCATGGTTAAATAAAATACCATTACAAGCAAACATATCATAAGCTTCTCTATAGTTAACAGTAATCCAAAATGCATACATCTTAGCTACTGCATAAGGAGATCTTGGATAGAATGGTGTAGTCTCACTTTGTGGAATTGCTTGAACCTTACCATAAAGCTCTGAAGTACTTGCTTGGTAGATTTTAGTCTTTTTCTCTAATCCAAGAAGTCTAACAGCTTCTAAGATTCTCAAAGTACCAGTACCATCAGCATTAGCAACATATTCTGGAGTTTCAAAAGATACATGCACATGACTCATCGCAGCTAGGTTATAGATTTCATCTGGTTGAGTATCAGCAATAATTCTCGTTAGATTCATGGAATCAGTCATATCACCATAGTGTAGAATTAAATTTCTATTCTCAACATGAGGATCTTGGTATAAGTGGTCGATTCTATCAGTATTAAAAAGTGAACTTCTTCTTTTGATACCATGAACAATATAGCCTTTTTTTAATAAAAACTCAGCCAAATATGAACCATCTTGACCAGTAATACCTGTAATTAATGCTACTTTTTTCATCTGCAATCCTTATATTTACGTTATTAAATTAAATTCTATTAAAATCATCTTCTAGTCTAACGATATCATCTTCACCAGTGTATTCACCGACTTGCGCCTCTATCAGTACTACTGGAATCTTACCATTATTTGCTAGCCTATGCACTTCACCCATACAAATATACACAGACTCATTAGGTCTAACAATAAATTCTTGATCTCCCTTAGTTACTGTGGCTGTACCTGAGACCACTATCCAATGTTCGCTACGGTGATAATGCTTCTGTAAAGATAATCTTTTACCTGGCTTAACTTCTATTTTTTTAATCTTATATCCTGGGGTATCTTCTAATACTGTATAAGTACCCCAAGGTCTATGTGCTGTTAAGTGGATGTTTTTAAGATCGTCACTTAGAAGCTCAACAACCTCTTTAACTCGTTGAGAGCTACCTTTTTTAGCAATCAATAGAGCATCGCCACTATCAACAACTATCAGATCTTCCACCCCAATAGTAGCAACCTTTTTAGGACCTTTTTCACTATGAATCAGGTTATTTTTACTATCAATACTAATATGATTACTATTTATCGTGTTATTGTTGTCATCTTTAGGTAATTGATCAAATAGCGAGTCAAAGCTGCCCACATCATTCCACACAATATCAGCAACAACCATCTTTATTTTGTTGGATTTCTCCATCACAGCATAATCTATAGATTTAGCTGGAATACTCATCATATCATCATACTTAATAGCATCTGAATTATCTAGGTCGCCATTATCGTATGCTACAATACACGCATCATATATTTCTGGAGAGTGTTTCTTTAATTCTTCTAAAAAGACACCTGCTTTAAACATAAACATTCCAGAATTCCAGTAGTATGAACCATCTGCTAAAAACTTTTCTGCTGTAGCAGCATTTGGCTTTTCATGAAAACTCTCCACATCAAAATCACCAGCTGATTTGATATATCCAAAACCAGTATTAGCAAAAGTAGGTGTAATACCAAATGTCACAAGAGAGCCTTCAGTAGCTAATTTTTTAGCTTGAACTAAAATACTTCTATATTCATCATCAACATTAATAACGTGATCTGATGGAGTTACAAATACTATTTCTTGTGGATCTAATTTCATACATGCCAGGGCAATTGCAGGGGCAGTATCTCTACCGACAGGTTCTTCTAGAAAGATACTTTTATCTAGAATACCCAGCTCACCCAACTGATCTTTTGCTAAGAATAATTGCCCCTCATTTGAAACAACCATTGTTGAATCACACAAACTAGAATTTCTCTCAACAGTTAACTGAAACAATGATTTATCACTAAACATTTTCACAAATTGTTTTGGCAACAGCTTCCTACTGATAGGCCAAAGCCTAGTACCACTACCACCACAAAGTATTAGGTTTACCACTACTTCTCCTCTGACATCGCTTTAGACAACGAAACTATACATCCTGAAATTATATTACTTTTAAAAGAATTTTTCTACAAACCAAAACAGTCTAAATATACTATTTCTTGTATATCATACTACCAAAAACTTTATTCAAAAAACCTATCTTAGTTGCCATTAACTTGATTAATGGATTAAAAATGACTGTTAGATATGTTTTTTTTCCCATTTTTTGTCGGTACTCTTTGATAAATTCAGATGTACAAAAATACTTATCCTCTTGAGGTAAAAATATCCCCACATAATTATTGCTTATAATATCTTTCAATTGACTAGTAAGGTTATCAATATGTATCACACTTCTCTGATTTGCTATTTTAGGGAAGATAAAAGCATACTTGGCAAGTTTAACAAGCTTAGGATAGTTACCTTTTGAGCCTTCTCCGTATACCATTGGAGGTCTAACTATCGCAACACTAAAATCTTCTGATACTAAAGTTTTTAGCTTAAGCTCAGCTTGAAACTTACTATCTCCATAAAAATCATCCGGTTGCGGCTGAGTATCTTTTGTGATGATTTTTCGCTGTCCAATTGGCGCACTATCCCCATATACAATTATACTACTCATAAACACAAACTGTTTGACACCTGAGTTTTTAGCTATCTTAGCTAACTCATAAGTTAATTCAGTATTTACAGCATAGTATTTATCTTTTAAAGAAGGATCTTTTGAAGTATGTGCAATGCCTGCAACATGCAATATAGCATCATATTTACTAAAGTCTAATGTTTGCCATAATCCATCTTTTAGTGATATTTTTTCGATTATAAAACCATCTCCGCAATTCTTCTCAAAAGAATTACCAATATAACTATTTAAACCAGTAATTAGAACTTTTTTCATTATTACTTATTATCTTTTTTGTTATCTAGTGAACCAGTACCACCCTCTACTACACCCCTACTAGCAAATACTGAAAAGACTGTCAAAAATATGCATTTAATATCAAACCAAGTACTTTTGTATTTAACATAATCACCATCAAGCTTAGCTTTTTGAGCAATCGGCAACTCATCACGACCATTAATTTGCGCCCATCCAGTCAATCCAACAGGCACATCATTAGCTCCATACTTATCTCGCTCAGCGATCAAATCGTCTTGATTCCATAATGCAGGTCTTGGCCCAACAATACTCATTTCACCTTTTAGGATATTTATAATCTGAGGTAACTCATCTAGAGAGGTCTTTCTCAAAAAAGCACCAACTTTTGTAATGCACTTAGACGGATCTTGTAACATATGTGTCGGCATATCCTTAGGAGTATCAACATACATCGTTCTAAACTTATATATATAAAAGAATTTCTTACCCTTACCATAGCGCTTTTGTTTAAAGAGTATTGGACCTTTTGAATCTTTTTTTATCATAAATATGACAATCAAAAATACCGGACTTAAAAGAACCAGACCAACAAAAGACAAAACAATATCTAAAAATCTTTTTAGAAACTTATACAACATAACCATCTACCCATTTAACTTATGATCAAACTCTGGAACAATCTTCTTCAACAGTTCTAACTGTTTATCTGGTTGTACTACAGACAATTCCTGAAGATTATTCTCTAACTCTTCAAAATCATAAAAAGTTCTTCTACCAATAAAAATATCTTTGTATTCAGTACTAATATCGTTTTCATCAATAAGTAGCTCTTCATACAGTTTCTCACCTGGGCGTAGACCTATTATCTCGATATTAATATCATCTCTACCTGATAGTTTAATAAACTGCTTAGCAAGATCTAATATCTTGACAGGCTGACCCATGTCCAACACAAAAACCTCTGAATTTTTTGCAATTGCACCAGCTTGTAATACCAATTCACAAGCCTCCGGTATAAGCATAAAATATCTTGTAATCTCCGGATGTGTAACTGTAACAGGACCTCCGTTTCTGATTTGCTCTTCAAATTTTGGTATAACACTACCACTACTTCCTAGCACATTACCAAACCTAACAGCAGCAAGCTTGGTACTTTTTGAATCAACATTTTGTAAGTATAACTCGCAAACCCTTTTGGTGGCTCCCATAACATTAGTTGGGCGCACAGCTTTATCTGTAGATATCAAGATAAATGAGTCAACACCTGAATTAATAGCTAAGTCTATAGCATTTTTTGTGCCTAGAATATTGTTTCTGATAGCCCGAGAGATATTCTCCTCAACCAAAGGGACATGTTTATATGCCGCTGCATGAAAAACTACATTTGGCGAATATTTGCTAAAAACTTTGACAAATGATTCTCGATCACATACTGAGCATAAGATACTTTTGATATTATATCCATGGCACTCTTCTGTAATCTTATATAAATTAAACTCACTGTGATCAAGTAGGACTATCTGTTTTGCCTCATACTTAATACATTGTCTAACAATCTCAGATCCTATACTACCACCAGCACCTGTAACTAGGACAACTTTATCTTTGATAAATTTTGAGATAGATTTTTGATCAAGGCTCTTAGAATCTCTTGATAGAAGATCATATACCGAAACAGGCTTTAGCTGTGACATAAAACTTTCATCTTGAAGTACATCCTCAAGAGGAGGCATAATCCTAATCTGATTAAAGTTTGATTCTAGTTTTTTATAAATTTTTTTAACTATATGATTAGCGCTCTTAGGCAGTGCAACAACCAACAAATCGAACCTTGAAGAACGTAGCTCTTTACGCAGTTTCGAGCTTGACAAAACTCTCTTGCCATCAATACTTCTCTTTTGTAACGCCTTATCATCGTCTACAAAAAATTTAATCCGATAACCTGTCGCTGATAACTCTTGAGCTATTTTTGTTCCAGCTGCACCCGCCCCATAAATGACGGCTGTTTTCGTTTTCTCTATTTGACTTCTATTTGTAAGGTACCAATAAAAATATACACTCAAATTGATTAAAAACACATAAGATAGAAACTCAGAGAAAATAAGTGCAAATCTAACCTGACCATAAAAGGCAAAAGCCACTATAAAAAACACAGGAACATTAATAAATACCTTACGCAAAAAAGTCTTCTGTGTCGACTTACGCCAACTAGCCATATAATCACGCAAAAGTAAAAAAGATGTCAAACATCTCAAAAAAATAAGCGAAAGTAGAAGATATGTATTAACATCTTGCTTAAAAATATAAGAAGTCCAGTTAACAGTCACAATAGTCAGAACTATAATCACTGCAAAATTAAGAACCCTCTTATCGTAGAAATATTTCATAAAGCAAAAATAATACCTATAGTTTGTTAATTATATCAAAGTATCATAACTATATCTCATTTATGTAAGCTAAAATTTTCTTATATGATACTGATTCGATGGTCTTAACATTTTGCAAATACCATGATATCCATAACTCTTGTATTAAATTATAAATTTTCACAACAACAAACTCACTTTTATCAATATGATTAGCTGTTATTTTTTTAGCTAATTTAGATCTTAGTTCATCAACTTCTATTTGATATCCTCGATCTCTTTGGAGATTTAATTTAGCTTTTTCTAACCTATTCTCCAAAGCTTGGAGATAGTATTTATACCTCTGTAAAAACTCTACAGATTGAGACATATAATCATCTGTAAAAAGCTCATTAAGCTCATTTCTAACATCTGTAAAAAGTTCGATAAAATTAAGTGTTATTTTTTTAACATTAAGCTTTTTTTCAAGCTGCGATTTAAACTTTGTTATTTCTAAAAGCAATGCTTCAACTTTGATTTTATTTGAAGCAACTTTTTGCATTCCTAAAGTATAGAAGTTTTCAAAATCTACTTTAGTATATGGCAATTCAATATTATCAAAAAAACTCAAATCTATAGCTTTATCAATCACACTATCTTTTGAGCCACTTAGTTTCAATGACATTGATAAGCTTGTTAGGTCATTACTTTTGATATTTTTTGATAACTGATTCTGTAAGCGTAGTTTAATTAATTTTTTCAAAGACTTTTGCATACATAGTCTGGCTTCATCAAATGTTGCCTTATAAGATAGCTTCACACCATCTTTATACTCCTCCAGACAATTATAGGCTTTGACCGTTATACCGTACTCTTTGATTTGACTAGTCATGGCAATATCTGCAAAATCCCAATCATAATAAACCATCTCATCAACTTCTTGGCTTGGTTTAGCTACAAGGTTTTTAAGCTTTTGCTTTAATATATGAATATCCTTACCAACTGCTAGTGTTTTACCTTGCTCATCAACAACTTTTACATTCAGCACGAGATGTTTCTCCAACTCCTCATCCTGCCACACTGTCTCATCTACCACAAAACCCACTATTCGCGTAATATGTTTAGCAATAACAGACTTCAAAGGAGAGTACCTATCCTTATCAAAATCTATTGATTCAAATATAGCTTGAGCATAAGTTGGCACTGGCACACAATTTTTGCGAATATTTTTTGGTAAAGCACGTAACAAAGCGACAATCTTGTCATACAAAAAACCATAGACTCCCCACTCTAAAACAGTAGGGTTTATATCATTGATAAAAACTATTGGTACAGTAACTGTTACACCATCCCTCTCATCCAATGGGTCAAAGTGATATTCTAATGGCAAATGCATATCTCCAACAGTCAAAACATCTGGAAACTTCTGTTGCGTAATTTCTTTAGCATCATGCTGCATTAGACTTTCCATATCAAAGATAAAGCCTTTTTGCCGCTCTTTTGTGACCCACTTTAACCATTTGTCAAATGTTGCACCACTACAAACATCATCTGGGATAAAGCTATCATAATGTGCAAACATTACCTCTTCATCAACCAAAATATCTTTTCGGCGTGATTTGTTTTCGAGCTCTTCAACTTGATTTATAAGCTTGAGATTTTGCTGATAAAAATACGCTTTAGAATCAAAATCACCATTTACAAGAGCTTCTCGAATGAATATTTCTCTAGCCTCTTGAGGATTTATCTTAGCGTATTGCACAGATCTTTTTGAAACTATCTCTAAGCCATAAAGAGTTACTCTTTCATTAACTACAACAGCTCTACGCTTTTTGCTCCAAATAGGCTCGTCATAATGCTTTTTGATAAGATGCTCAGCTAAATCCTCTAACCATTCAGGCTCTATTTTTGCAACATTCCGAGCGTATGTCTTGGTAGTTTCAACTATTTCCGATGAAAGTAACCACTTTGGCTTTACTTTAAACTGAGAAGACCCAGGGAATATAAAAAACTTAAGCCCCCTAGCTCCTAGATATTCAACATTTTCATAATTAAATCCGATGTTACTCAAAAATCCACTGGCTATGGCTTTGTGTAGGTTTTCATAATTAAGCTTTTCATTTGACGATAATTTCCATTTAAACTGATGAACAACTTCAACAATTTGTCGATAAATATCATTCCACTCATTAAACCTAACCGGTGAAATAAAATTCTTTTTAAAATATTCTTTTTTTTCTCGATTAGATAAACTCTTTAAATCAGAATTCAGTCTATTTGCCAAATTTAAAATCGCTATAAAATCAGAAGATTTATCTTTATCAATAGCATGTTTTTCATCAGCTTTTTGCTGAAAATTCAAAGGTCTCTCACGCGGGTCCTGTACACTTAAAAAGCTAACAATTGAGACAATCTCTCTGAGTGTATTTTGTCTATAACCTTCTATAATTATTTTTGCCAACTTAGGATCTAAAGGCATAATTGCCATTTTGATACCATCATCAGTAATTTTAGGCTTTGAATAATTAAGCTCGGAGATAGCTCGTAATTCAAACAAGAGCTTAAAGCCATCTTTAACAAATCTTGAATCAGGTAAATCTATAAATGGAAAATCTTGAATACTTCCTAATTTTAAAAACAACATCTGCAAAATAACAGACTCTAAATTAGTACGTAAAATCTCAGGATCAGTATATTCTTTACGATTATTAAAATCTTCCTCACTATATAAACGTATGCAAACACCTGCTGATAATCTACCACAGCGACCAGCTCTTTGATTAGCGCTTGCTTGAGATATTTTCTCTATCGGTAGGCGTTGTACCTTAGTGCGATAGCTGTATCTACTTATTCGCGCTAAACCTGAGTCTATAACATACTTTATGCGCGGCACTGTTAGAGATGTTTCTGCAACATTAGTTGCTAAAATAACCCTACGTACAGAGCCTTCTGGGTTGAATATTTTGTTTTGATCTTTATTTGATAATCTCGAAAACAAAGGTAAAACTTCTGTAAATCTAAGATCTTGTTTATTTAAATATGCTAATGTTTCATGGATATCTCTTTCTGTAGGCAAAAAGACTAAAACATCTCCCCTGCCAAGTTCATCAAGAGCATACAATATTCTTTCTTGTAATGAAAACTCCTCAAAATCCTCATCATTTTGATAACGGATTTCAACAGGGTATGTTCTACCACTAATTGTAATATCTTTAGCATTTTGAAAATAATCTATAAACTTCTGATGATCTATAGTTGCTGAGGTAATGATTACTTTTAAATCAGGTCTATATGGTAATATCTTTTTTATACAGCCAAGTAGAAAGTCAATATTTAAACTTCTTTCATGAGCCTCATCAATAATGATAACCTCATATTGTGATAAAAATCTATCATTCTTGATTTCAGATAGCAGCACACCATCTGTCATCACTTTGATTAAAGTATTTTCAGAAGTTTGATCTGAAAAGCGTATTTTAAAAGATACTTTTGATTGATCACCAATCTCAGTAGCTACTCTAGTAGCAATCGATCTAGCTGCGAGTCTTCTCGGCTGAGTATGTCCAATTAATCCGCGTTTGCCTAGCCCTAAATCAAGACATATCTTAGGCAGCTGAGTTGACTTACCAGAACCTGTCTCTCCTGCTACAACGATAACTTGACTATCCTGTATAAGCTTTTTTATATCATTGACTTTCTCAGCAACAGGAAGATCCGGGTAGGTTATCTTAGGCAAGACCTTTTGGCTAGTTTGCTCCGCTAAAAGCTGTAAATCAGTCAGTAGCTGCTGTCTTGGTAACTTGTTGTTATTAATGGCTGAAATAAATTTGCCACGAAGTTTGGTAGGTATCTGATTAAGATAATCATTAAATAAAGTTTTATTTGTATTCATGCTACTGCATTAGACGCTTTTTTATACCAGTAATTTTTAGAATCTTATTAATTAATCTCAGAAAAATCATCACGACTCTACTTACAAATACAAAAATAGCCAAAAATAATAAAACTAATATATCTTTAAAAATATTCCAAAAAAGCTCTGATAATGATAGTAGCGTTTTAAATTTCATAATTTTATGGTAGAAATTGCATATTCTTAGTAAAGAATTATAGCATGAATAAGAAATAATTGACTTAATAAAGGACTATAGCTTAGCTAAAATTGAGTTTAAAGTTTTGCTTGGTCTCATTACTTTTGCTAGCTTATCACTATCCATAAAGTAATAACCACCAACATCTACTTTTTTACCTTGAGCGTCGTTAAGCTCTTTGACAATTTTATCTTCATTAGCTTTTAGCTCTGCATAAATTGGTTCAAATTTAGCTTTGATTTCAGCATTACCAGTTTGCTCAGCCAAAGCTTTGACCCAATAATAAGCCAAATAAAAATGACTTCCTCTCGTATCTAACTCACCTACCTTACGCTTTGGTGATTTATCATTATCCAAGAAATCTTGGTTTGCTTGAGATAATGCTTCTGCTAATACCTTGATTTTAGGATCTCTAGTTTTGATTGCTAGGTCTTCTAATGAAGCTCCTAACGCCAAAAACTCTCCTAAAGAATCCCATCTTAAATGATTTTCTTCAATAAGTTGCTCAACGTGCTTAGGTGCAGAACCACCAGCTCCAGTTTCAAATAATCCACCACCAGCTAAAAGAGGCACAATAGAAAGCATCTTAGCAGAAGTACCAAGCTCTAAGATAGGGAATAAATCTGTCAAGTAATCTCTCAAAACGTTACCAGTTACTGAAATTGTATTCTTGCCTTCTTTCATTCTCTTTAAAGAGTATTTTGTAGCTTCTATCGGCGCTAAAATTTGGATATCTAGACCAGTAGTATCATGCAACATTTTATATTCATTAACTTTAGCAATTAAATTTCTATCATGCGCTCTTTTTGAATCTAACCAGAAAATCGCAGGATTTTGAGTAATTCTAGCTCTATTAACAGCTAATTTAACCCAGTCTTTAACAGCAATATCTTTAGTTTGGCACGCTCTCCAAATATCGCCTTTCTCAACACTATGCTCAAATATAACATTGCCTTCTGCATCAATAACTTCAACTTTACCATCTGCTTGAATCTCAAATGTCTTATCATGAGAACCATACTCTTCTGCTTTTTTTGCCATTAGACCAACATTAGAAACATCGCCCATAGTAGTCACATCAAAAGCACCATTTTCTTTACAGAAATCGATAGTTGCAGCATATACACCTGCATAACATCTATCAGGAATCATAGCCTTCATATCTTGAAGCTTACCATCTTTGTTCCACATTTGACCAGATGAGCGAATAGCTGCAGGCATAGAGGCATCAATAATTACATCACTTGGCACATTAAGGTTTGTGATACCTTTATCAGAGTTAACCATCGCAATATCTGGTTGCTTAGCAAATACCTTTTCAATATCAGCATTGATTTTATCTTGAACATCTTGAGGCAGTTGCTTAATCTTTTCTACTGCATCACCCCAACCATTGCGAGGATTCACACCAAGCTCTTTAAATTCTTTAGCATACTTTTTGAAAACATCTTCAAAGAAAATCTCTACTGCGTGACCAAATAATATTGGATCAGAAACCTTCATCATTGTAGCTTTTAGATGAAGTGATAATAGTGTACCTTCCTTTTTAGCTTTAGCAATTTCAGTTTTGTAGAACTCTCTTAGTGCTTTTACTGAAATCTTAGTAGCATCAATGATTTCTTTTTCTTCTAAAGCAAGATTATCTTTAAGTAGTGTTTGAGTACCTTTAGTATCTGTATGGACTATCTTAACCTTAGTTGCTTTTGGCACAATATAAGATTTCTCATTAGCATAAAAATCATTATCTGCCATACTAGCAACATGAGATTTAGAATCTTTTGTCCATGCACCCATAGAGTGTGGATGTTTTTCAGCGTACTTTTTAACTGCATCTGCAACTCTACGATCCGAGTTACCTTCTCTTAAGACAGGGTTTACCGCACTACCTAAGACTTTTGCATAGCGAGCTTTAATTTCTTGCTCTTTGTCATCTTTTGGCTCAAATGGATAGTCTGGAATTTTGTAGCCTTTTGACTGAAGTTCTTTGATAGCTGCAGTAAGTTGAGGGATTGATGCACTAATATTAGGAAGCTTGATAATGTTAGCATCTGGAGTTTTCGCTAGCTCCCCAAGTATTGCTAGATTATCAGAGCACTTTTGCTCGTCTGTAAGACAATCATTGAAGTTAGCTAATATACGCGCTGCTAAAGATATATCTTTTGTTTCTAACTCGATATCAGCAACTTTAGTAAAGCTCTCAACTATTGGTAAAAATGAACCTGTCGCTAAAGCTGGCGCCTCATCTGTGAATGTATAAAATATTTTATGCATAAAAAAATCTCCTATTGATAGAATTTCATCTTTCAAATACTAACACAAAACTAGTACGTATTTAATATTTCTTGTATTTTCTCGTCAGACCTTGCCACTACAGCAAAGCCATTGTGTTCAATAATCGGTCGCTCTAATAACTTAGGATTGCTAGCTACTATTTGTATGAGCTCATCATTGGTGAATTCACCATCTTTAAAGTTCTCTTTCCAAATAGCTTCTTTAGTACGAATGATATCTGTTATAGAAAGTTTCAATTTTGCTAATAATTCTTCGATCTCTTTTACTGTCAAAGGATTATCTAAATATAAATGAGTATCATAATTGATACTGTTTTGATCCAAAACTTGCTTTGCTTGACGTGATTTTGAACATTTTGGATTATGATAAATTTTCATAAAAATAGTGATTCAATTAACGTTATCATTATTATAAATTACATTGGTGTATAAATCATAAAAATAATCGATTAAGAATGATTATTATATAAATACGCTTAAATAACATATAATATTTAACTATAAATTATATTAATTTATAAGAAATACATTGGAGTGCAAGAATAGTATAAAGGTAATAAAACAACCAAATTATAAGATATCAGGAGGTCTTTATGATCACTAAGCCATGGACAAAAAACTATCCCGACAAGGTTCCTCTGAATATAGATATCCCTAATATTACTCTAAAAGATATGCTTGAAAAAGCTACTAAAAGCTTCAACAATAAAAATGCCCTTAGCTGTCACGGTGAAAAACTAACTTTTGACGAGATTAACAGCTATTCTGATAAATTCGCAGGATTCTTACAAAACAAATGGAAATTACAAAAAGCCGACCATATTGCCATTATGCTGCCTAATTTATTACAGTTCCCAATTGTTATTTTCGCTTTGGTAAAACTTGGTTGTGCTCTTGTAAATATAAACCCACTCTATACAAGTAGAGAAGTCAAAGGAATCCTACAAGATTCAAAAGCTAAAGGAGTAATTGTATTATCTGGACTTGCGCATAATGTCGAAGCTATAGCTGATGAATGTGAAGACTTAAAATATAAAATGGTTACAGATATTGCTGATCTTTATCCTACTCCAAAAAAACAAATAATCTCCTTTGTAGTAAAATATATCAAAGGTATGAAAGATAAATATTCAAAAGATAAGTTTGATACATTTACAGATGCTCTAAAATCAGACTACACTCCAGACTATACAAATATTGAATTAAAGTCTGATGATATAGCCGCACTTCAATACTCTAGTGGTACAACAGGTACACCTAAAGGCACAATACTTCTACATAGAAATATTGTTGCAAATATCTATCAAGTAAAAGCTTGGACAGAAGGGTTTGATATCGAGCTCAGTGAACAAATTGTCTTAACTGCCCTACCGATTTATCATATATTTAGCTTAACTGCTAATCTATTTCTTTTTTACTGTTCTGGAGCCTTTCAAATACTTATACCTAACCCTAAAGATATCAAAAGCTTAGTTGCTGAAATGAGAAAAAGTAATTTCTCAACTATATTTGCTGTAAATACTCTTTATATTGCTCTATTAAACAATAAAAAATTTAGACAAAGTAAGTTCCCTAATTTCAAGCTCTCAATAAGTGGTGGCATGCCAACTTCTGAAGCTGTAGCTAAAGAATGGAAAAAAATCACAGATGTAAATATTAAAGAGGGATATGGGCTATCAGAAATGTCGCCTGTTGTAACTGTAAACTCTTTACTTGAGGAAGATTTCAGTGGTAGTGTCGGATTTCCATTACCAAATACTGATATCAAAATTTATGATGATAAAGGTAATGAGTTACCACAAGGTGAAACAGGAGAGATATGGGTAGCAGGCCCACAAAAGTCACCGGGATTCTGGAGTCTTCCAGAGATTAATAGAGAGCACTTCACTGAGGATGGTTGGCTTAAGACTGGGGATATGGGCTATCTTGACGAGCAAGGTCGCCTAGTAATATCAGGACGCATTAAACACATGATTATCGTCTCAGGCTTTAATGTTTTTCCTAAAGAAGTTGAATTAGTATTAACTGAAAAAGAAGAGATTAAGGATGCAGCAGTTATCAAAGGGCACTCTAACGAAACAGGTGAAATGCCAGTTGCTTTTGTTGTACTAAAAAATGACAAAAAACTTACTGAAAGAGAAATTTTTAAATACTGTGAAACTAAATTAGCTCATTATAAATTACCTAGAAAAATAATTTTCATAGATGAGTTACCTAAAAATACTGTTGGAAAAATAGATGTAAATGCATTACAAAAAGAATATGCTGAAAAATATGAAAATAAATAACTAAACAGCTTTTTGCTTAAGGAGCTAAAGATGTTCAACAAAATTTATAATATTGCAAAAAAGGCTACTCCTAGTATTTCTCAAACTGAACAAACTGCCCTAAATGCTGGTGATAACTGGTTTGAACAAGATATATTTCAAGGGAAACCTGATTTTAATAAGTTACATAGTTTAAAGAAATTTGAACTAACAGCTGAAGAGAAATCATTTTTAGATAATGAAACAACCGAGTTATGCAGGCTAATTGATGATTGGAAGATTAATTATCAAGACAAAGATCTAAGTGTTGAAGCATGGAAATACATGCGTGAAAAAGGCTTTTTAGGTTTAGTTATTAGCAAACAATACGGTGGTAAAGGCTTCTCAGCAGCGGCTCACTCAGAAGTGGTTATGAAACTAGCAACCAAAAGTGTCACTGCAGCAATCACTGTAATGGTACCTAATTCACTCGGGCCTGGTGAACTTCTAGTTCACTATGGTACAGATGAGCAAAAAGATCACTATCTACCTAGATTAGCCTCTGGTCAAGAGATACCATGTTTTGCTTTAACAGGACCAACAGCAGGATCTGATGCGACTTCATTACCTGACTATGGTGTTGTCTGCCATGAAGAGTTCAATGGCAAAAAAACTTTAGGTATCAAACTAAAAAATATCAACAAACGTTATATTACATTAGCTCCTATTGCCACTCTAGTTGGTTTAGCTTTTCAACTACAAGATCCTGATGGCTTACTTGGTGAAACAGGTAATGAAGGTATAACATGCGCCCTACTACCATATAATCACAAAGGTTTAGAAATTGGTAGACGTGGCTTTCCTCTAGGTCAAGCTTTTATGAATGGCTATATCAAAGCTAAAGATGTCTTTATCCCAATTGACTGGATAATCGGCGGACAAAAAATGGCTGGTGAGGGTTGGCGAATGCTAGTTGAGTGCTTATCTATAGGTAGAGCTATTTCATTGCCAGCATGTGGTACAGCCAACACATTAATGTCAGCTGTAATGACAGCAGCTTATGCAAGTGTGCGTGAACAGTTCAAAGTTCCTATTGCTCAATTTGAAGGAGTTCAAGAAAAACTAGCTGAAACTGCAGGGCTTGCCTATATTGCCAATGCTACTCGTCAATTCACAGTTTCTGCTGTTGATAGTGGTTTGCGACCATCTGTATCATCTGCAATTGCAAAATATCATCTAACTGAGATGGGACGTACAACTATCAACAATGCTATGGATATCCATGGTGGTCGAGCAATCATTATGGGTCCAAATAACTATCTAGCTATTCCATATATGGCAACTCCTATTGGCATAACAGTTGAAGGTGCCAACATTATGACTCGAAATCTAATGATTTTTGGTCAAGGTGCGATGAAATGTCACCCATATATTCGTAACGAGATAGAAAGCCTAATGAATGAGGATGAAAAACAATTTACAGACAATTTCAAAGGTCATTTTAAATACATGGCTCTAAATGGCTCACGTACTCTTTGGTATGGTTTAAGTGGAGGCTTTACAGCTCCTAGCTATCCTTCTAAATTTAAGCGTTACTATCGTTATATCTCACATATGAGTACTGCTTATTCTTATGTTAATGATATTTCAATAACAGTATTAGGTGCAGGCCTAAAACGTAAAGAAAGATTATCCGCTCGCTTGGGAGATATCATGAGTTATCTATATATGGCTGTAGCTGTGTTGAAATACTATAAGGACACAGGCGAACCTCAAAGTGATGATATCTATGTTGATTGGAGTATTCAGCACTGTCTATACCAAGCTCAACAAGCGATGTTAGACTTATTTAGAAATTTCCCAAATAGAATATTTGCTACCAAGATGAAACTTTTTGTTTTTCCTTACGGTAAAAAATTCAGAAGACCATCTGACAAGCTTGAAGCACAAATTTGTAAATCATTAGTGAGCAATAGCGATACAAGACAATGGATGAAAGATAAGTGCTATATACCAAATGATGATAATGATCCAATTGGTAGAGTTGAGAATGCTTATCTTGCATCACTAACTACACAACCTATTAAGAAAAAAATTATTGATGCTATCAAAACTTCTAAGCTACCAAAAGCAAGCTGGCAAGACTCTATTGAAATAGCTTTAGAGAATAAAATAATCTCTCAACAAGAGGCAGATATTGCTAATGAGATGCTTACAAAGGTTAATAATATAATTCAAACAGATGAGTTTGACGATTATGCTTTAGGACCTAAAAATGCTCACCCAGAATGGCAAAAAAATAGCGAAAAATAATATGTACCAATGTCATTTCGTTTAAAGAACGGAATCTAAAAACGATGTATAAAGCAACATCGGGAGGAAAATATGACAGAGTTAGAGAAAAAATTTGAAGAAATGTTAATGGCTGTTCGTGATGCAACTATTGATTTCAAACCTGATAATAGTCAAAAGTTAAAGCTCTATGCTTTTTATAAACAAGTAAAAGAAGGTGATAATAATACTAAAAAACCTTCTGCACTGAAAATGGTTGAACGAGCTAAGTGGATGGCTTGGGATGCAATTAAAGGTATGTCAAAAGAAGATGCTATGCGAGGTTATCTTAAAGTTTTTGGCGAAGAATATCTCCCAGCTGGAGAAAGTAGCAATACCTCAAGTAGCACTATAGCAAATAAGTTAGAACCTGTAGAAAATAAATCACAGCGTAAAGCTATTGATAAAATTGCAGTTCTTGGTGCTGGAACTATGGGAGCTCAAATTGCCGCGCATTTTGCAAATGCTAGATTTCCTGTTGTTTTATTTGATTTAAAATCTCAACAAGGTAGCGCTAATGCTATTGTTGAAGATTCTCTAGCAAAACTTACTAAACTTAACCCAGCGCCTTTTGGTTCAAAAGATTCTATCAAATACATTACTCCTGCAAATTATGAGGATAATCTTGAACTTTTAGCAGATTGTGACTTAATCATAGAAGCAGTAGCCGAACGTATAGATATCAAAGAGAGTCTTTACTCTAAAATCTCTGCTCACATCAAAGAAAATGCAATTTTAGCATCAAACACTTCTGGCTTGAGTATCACAAAATTAGCTGAGGTATTACCAGAGAATCTCAAAGTTAATTTTTGTGGTGTACACTTTTTTAACCCACCGCGCTATATGCCTTTAGTTGAGCTAATTCCTCATGCAGATACTAATTCTGAAATCTTGGATAAACTAGAAACATTCTTAGTTGAAAAACTTGGTAAAAGTATAATTCGCGCAAAAGATACACCAAATTTTATCGCTAATAGATTAGGTGTCTTTTCAATGCTAGTCACTTGCTACTATACAGAGCAGATGAATATCCCTTTAGAAATTGTGGATGAACTAACTGGCAAAAAATTAGGGCGAGCAAAAAGTGCTACTTATAGAACTGCTGATTTGGTTGGATTAGATGTGTTATCTCATGTTGTTGAAACTATGAAAGATAATCTCGAAGATGGTTGGCAAAAACTATACAACACACCCAACTGGATTCAAAGTCTAATTAACTCAGGTTCACTTGGTCAAAAGACTAAAAAAGGCTTATATATCAAAGAGTCTGACGGTATCAAAGTACTTGACTTAGGTACTAAAGAATATCGCCCTTCTGATAAAAAAGCTGATAAAGAAGTCTTAGATATACTAGCTGAGAGAGATTGGAGCAAAAAACTGGAAGGTCTGCGTAATAGCGATAATCCCCAAGCTCAATTCTTGTGGGCAACTTTTAGAGAAATGTTTCTGTATGCTGCTCATCTAGTTGGAGATATATCAAACTTCCCTAAAGATATGGATTTAGCAATTCGTTGGGGATTTGGTTGGAAACAAGGTATTTTCGAGATATGGCAACTTGCTGGTTGGCACAAAGTAGCTAATTGGTTAAAGGATGACGTTTCAACTGGTAAAGCATTATCAACAAATACTCTACCTAACTGGGTTGATACTCTTGATATCGGTGTTTATCAAAATAATAAAGAGTTTAGCTTTAGGGATAAAACTCTAATATCTCGTGATAACCTAGATGTTTATAAGCGTCAACTATTCGCTGATAATATAGTTGAACATACTAGTACTTTAGCAACACAAACACTGTATGAAAATGATGGTGTCAAACTATGGCAAATTAATGACTATAACAATATAGGAATACTCTCATTTAAGAGCAAAATGTGTGCTATTGGCGATGATGTTTTAGATGGTATATCCGAGTCTATCAACTATGTTGAAGAAAATCTTGATGGTCTTGTTATTTGGCAAGAGCAAGATGTATTTTCGGTAGGTGCTAACTTAGAGGAATTTGGTATCAAATTTGCTATGAATGGCGAAGCTGCTATCGAAGAGGTAATCCGTAAAGGGCATAGTATTATCAGCAAAAAATTACGCTATTGCAAAATACCTGTTGTCGCAGCTGTCAAAGGCTTTGCTTTTGGTGGTGGTTGTGAAACTATCTTGCATAGTGATGCTGCTGTTGCTGCGTATGAAAGTTATATTGGCCTTGTTGAAGCTGCTGTGGGAATTATCCCTAGTTGGGGCGGCTCAAAAGAAATGGCTATTAGAGCATCTCAAGCTCAAGATCACTGGAAAGACTTTGAAAATCGCTATAAAAACCTTGCTCTTGCTCAAGTTGCAAAAAGTGCTTATGAAGCCAAAGAAATGGGCTTTTTGCGTGATGATGACATAATCGTAATGAATACTAAGGAGATCCTACTTGTAGCAATTAAAAAAGCTCAACTTATGGCTCTAACCGGTTATCAACCACCTCTGAAACAAAAAGTCCCTGTATTTGGTGAAACTGGTATCGCTACAATCAAAGCTTTATTAGTAAATATGCGTGATGGTAATCAAATATCTGAACATGATTATAAGATTGCAGTAAATTTAGCAGATACTATGTGTGGTGGACCAATAGAAAAAGATACCGAGGTTTCTGAAGATTGGCTACTAGAAAGAGAGCTAATAAACTTCAAAGAACTTGCGATATCTGAGAAGACAGAAGCTAGAATGAAATATATGCTAGAAACTGGCAAACCACTAAGAAATTAAGGAGTAATTGACATGAGTGAAAACGTATATATAGTCGCTGCAAAACGCTCTGCTGTTACAAAAGGTAAAAAAGGTGGTTTTGCAAAAAAACGTCCTGATGAATTATTGGCCGATGTACTTAGAAAAACTGTCGCTAAAGCTAATATTAATCCTAATGATATAGAAGATATAGTTGTCGGTTGTGCGATGCCTGAAGCTGAACAAGGCTTGAATGTCGCAAGAATATCATCTCTTTTGGCAGGACTACCCAATAGTGTTCCTGCTTTTACAATCAATCGCTATTGTAGCTCTGGATTACAGTCAATTGCTATTGCAGCAAATGAGATTGCTCAAGGTAATATCGACGTTGCTATCGGTGCTGGTGTTGAAAGTATGAGTATGATTCCTTTTGGTGGTAACAAAATGTCTTTTAGTAAAGAAATCTTTGCTAAAGATGAAAATGTTGCCATAGCTTATGGTATGGGTATCACTGCTGAGATGGTTGCTAAAGATTGGAATGTATCACGACAAGATCAAGATGCTTTTGCTCTTGGGAGTCATCAAAAAGCAATCAAAGCTATTGAAAACGGTTATTTCAAAGATGAAATATTACCTATAGATGTTGATCACAATAAACCAGATGAAGCTACTGGTGAGATCATTAATCACAAACAAACTATAACTGAAGATGAAGGCGCTAGAAAAGATACTTCACTAGAAGCATTAGCTAAACTAAAACCTGCTTTTGCAAATGGTGGATCTGTGACTGCTGGCAATAGCTCACAGGTATCAGATGGTGCTGCAGCTGTAATTTTAGTTAGTGAAAAATACCTAAAAGAGCACAACCTAAAACCTTTAGGTAAGTTTCTGGGGTTTGCTGTAGCTGGTGTTGATCCACGCATTATGGGTATTGGCCCAATCAAAGCTATACCAAAAGTGCTTAAACAAACTGGTTTAGATATCGATAACATTGACTGGATTGAGCTAAATGAAGCTTTTGCAGCTCAGTCACTAGCTGTTATTAATGATTTGAAACTTGATAAGAATAAAGTTAATCCTTGTGGTGGAGCTATTGCCTTAGGACATCCTCTTGGTGCAACTGGTACTGTACTAACTGTCAAAGCGTTACATGGACTACAACGTACTGGTAAAAAATATGCTATGATTACGATGTGTATTGGTACTGGTATGGGTGCAGCTGGTATTATTGAAGCTTGTTAGCAGCTAATAATCCTAAACATTAATATAAAAATAACTAAATATCCAATAGGTTAAACTAAAATGATAAATTTAGATAATTATAAACCAATTGATTTTCCATGGAGTTTTACTTGCTTTAGTGACATAGCCAAGAATCCTCTTGGTGTGAGGTTACCTTTGTATCATATCGGAGAAAATATGTATACAAAGTTCAAATGTCTGCCAAATCATGTTGGCTGGGACAATGTTATTCATGGTGGTATTATCGCACTTATATGCGATGATATTCTTGGCAAACATGTTTTAAGTATTAGTAAGTCATTTTGTATGACCCGCAACTTAAATATCAAATACTTAAAACCAACCTATAGTAAAGTAGCACATATTTTCAAAACCACCGTAATTCGTAAAGGTCGTACTACTGTGTGGATTAAAGTTGATATTTTCAATGAAAAAGGCGATCTATGTGCTTATGCTGATGCAGACTTTGCACTCTTAGAAGAGCATCATGCGAAACAAAAAGATATCGCAAGCTATAAGCTTGATGATTTAGTGGCACATCTTAAATAAGCTCTTTATTTGTCATTTCTGGCAAAAACTTATACACAATAAATATAAATGCAACAATACAAGCTCCCATGAAATATAATACAGGGGCATAACCATAATTATGAGTAAGATCCAAGAATCTCGAGATAAACATACTTTCTATTAATGCTTTTGAAACAAGAGCTACAGATATCCCTATACCACGTATATGTACAGGTAAAACTTCTGATAATACCAACCATATACACACTCCAGGACCTACAGCTCCTCCGAATACAACTATAATCAACATCAGAAGACCTAAATTATTATAACCAGCTGTTATACAAAAGATCATTGTAAATATAGATACAAATGAAATTAATAACCCACTAATAATAAGTTTTCTTCGACCAATAACATCGACAAGGAATAAGCCAAATACAGTAGCTATAAGATTGACTAATGTCATTGCTGTACCATAATAAGTAGCATCACAATTACTACAACTACTGAGTTGACCAAACATAGTAGGACCATAACTTATAAAGACATTAATACCAACAAAGCCATTTAAAACCGCCATTAAACTAATCAGTATTACAGATAAATAGTATTTTTGTTTGATAACAATTTTAATAAACTCAACAAAACCTGTTTTATTTTTTTCGGTTAATGAATGCTGAACTTTGAGAGCTAATTGCTCACTAATAGTTAGTGCCTGTTCATTTCTACCCTTTAAAATTAACCAAGATGGTGAAAATGGTGCTATTAAGCTAATGATGAAAAGTAAAATTGAAAAAGGGATAGCGCAAGCAAATATCAATCTCCAACCAAAGCTTGCCACAAATAAGCTTGCAAAAAAGTTAGCCAAAAAAATTCCAGAAACTAATGATAATTGAAATATAGCCATCACCCTACCTCTAAACTTAGCTACACTAGTTTCAGAAATATAAACAGGAATTACCGTCAACAAGAACCCAATCGACACCCCCTGTAGAAGTCTTGATAGCATCAAAGTTGTATAAGTATTAGATACCATCATCAATATCATTGATACTGTAAATAGAAACGCCCCAAAAGCCAAAATATTTTTTCTACTAAAGATATCCATTAATGGTCCTGATATTAGCTTTGATAGCAAAGCTCCAAAAAACACAATACCAGCTATCTCAGATAGCTGCGTAAGATTAAGAGATAGCTCATCTTTAATAACCGGTAATGTTCCTGATATCACTCCAATATCAAAGCCAGAGCACACACCTGTCAAAACTATCAAAGTTATAACGATTTTTTGGTATTTAGTTACTAACATTAGACCCTCTTTATAAAATATATAATAAATACTCAACAACTAAGCAATAAACATGTAACTATAAAGATATACTAAATAGAACTAAAGTTTTATAAGAAATTATACTCTGTACACGATAATTTTTTCATATTTTAAGTTCCTTAGTAGTTTTATTGAATATTTTGAGACACAAGGAGAAATCATTGCTATAAAATCCAATTTTTTGAATAGCATTTACAATCATGTCTAGTC